>CAYHRZ010000010.1:6929-26482 GCA_964359125.1 uncultured Klebsiella sp.
GGCGGCGAGGGCAAGGCCGGCGGCGAGGGCAAGGCCGGCGGCGAGGGCAAGGCCGGCGGCGAGGGCAAGGCCGAGGCGAAAGCACCGGGGTAGCGGGCGGCGCAGCGACGTCGTCCCGCTCGCCGCGGGCCCGGGGTTGGACCAGCGGGCTGGCGGCGGGCCCGGCGCTGCTCCCGTTCATGATCCTCAACGCCGTGCTCGCTGCGGTCGACGGCCCGTAGCGCTACGCCTTCGACCTCGTTCCCATCCTCGCGCTGGTCGCCCTGCGCGGCGGCGCGGGCACCTGCGCGGTGGTGGAGGGCCACCTGCGCCCATGGCCCGCCGACCTCGCAGCCCGGCGGCTAGGGGACGCCCTGGCCGGGTTTCCCGCCGGGAGCGCGTTCGTCAGCCACGAGCGGGAGGCCCTGGCCTACGCGGGGAGCTGGTCCTGCCTGCACCCGGGGTTCCCCGAGGACGACACGGCGGAGCCCCTCGTGACGGGACTGCGGCTCGTTCCGACCAACTGTCCCGGCGAGGGCGACCTCTACTGGGTGGTCTCGCCCGCACCCGACCCTCGGCGCGTCCACCCGGCACGCGCAACGCTCGACCAAGACGTCGCCGCCCGGGACCCTGAGGTGCTCGGCGTCGGAGCCGGCGGCACGCGGTTCACCGTTCACCGGGTGCCGCGGTCGAGCTCCATGTAGGCCAGCACGCCGTCGTCAGCCTGGAGTCACATGGGCGCCGACGACGAGGGGCGAGCGGGCAGGCAGCCAGCGAGCGCGCCCGCTACGGCCCGGTGGCCCTCCGCGGACCAGTGGCCGTCGAAATGAAGGTAGGGGGCCTCGCCGGCGGCCTCCGAAGCTCGGAGCGCTGGCGTGAGGTCGCAGCTCGCGATCCCAAGCCGGTCGAGCTCGCCGATCACCGCCTTGCCGAGCCCGTCGGGATCGGCCGTGGCTGGGTCGAGGCCGACGAGCTCCAGTGTGGGCGCCATCCGCGCCTGGTCGACCACGAAGACCGGCGGCGCCAGCGCCACCAGGAGCTGGTCGCCACGCGCCGACGTGAACCCCGCAAGCTCTTCGAAGGCCGCCCGCGTCTTGGGCATCAGCGCCTCGCGGCGACCCCGGCCGTGACGGGTGAAAATCTCGAGTTCACCGCGCCAGCGCTGGAGGTCCTGGGCGCCGCGCGTGGCCAAGGAGCGGGTGCGCGACCACACGCGCCAGTGCGCGAAGAGGAACGAGTGCTCGAACAGGAACGACTCGAGAGGGTGGAGCCGGGGTTTCAGCTCGGCCGCTCGAGCCGAGGGTGGCGCGGGTCGTGGGTTGGCAACGGGCGGTTGGGGTGGGAACCGCTCGTTGTCCTGCGGGTCGTTCCCCAGGAAATAGACCAGCACCACGCCATCCGGCTGCAGGTCGCGCTCCACGCGCAGGTATCGACGCGAGGACTGCCAGGTGGAGTCGCCGTCGACCCCGCCGTTGAACACCTCCACGCCCGCCCGGTCGGACAGCAGCGCCACGAAACTCTCCGCCTCGGAGACCTGCGCGGCGAAGGTGAACGAGTCACCGATCGCCAGCCACCGGTACTTCTCACCGCGCGGCGGGATCTCTTCCCCTCGCAACCCCAGCTGGTTTACCCGGAGTTCCACGCTGGTTCCCGGCAGCCGGAGCGTGCCTTGGAAGCCGGGGCGAAGGGCAGTGCGCAACTCCCCGTCGGGCTGGACCATGTTGTCGGGCTCGCCATCGGGCGCGTTGAAGGTGAGGTGCGCCCCCCCCGGGGGCGAGATCACGCGGGCCACGACCTCCGACGCGACCAGTCCAAACACGAGCCCGCCCAGGAGGAGGCCGAGGCGGGAGAGCAACGTGCGTAGGCCTGCGCGCGGAATCGGCATGACCCGGAGGCTAACTGACCGGTCCCTGGCAAGTCGTCGCACCGGGCGCGGTAAGCCACGCGGGAGATGCCCACCCCCGAGCATCCGCTCCTGATGCCATTTCTCCCGCGAGGGCTGGGAGTCTTGCTCACGACGGCTGCGGCCTGGTCGGCGGTGATCCACGGTTCAACTGTGTTCGCGCCGAGCACGCGGGTTCCAGGCACCGCCTTCGTCACCGTCCAGGCGTGGTCGTTCGATCACATTCGCCGGATGCTCGTGGGCGAGATCCCCCTCTCGGTGACCACCGACCGCGTGGGGTTCCTCGACCACGCGCACGCGGCGTTCATCGCCTGGGGACCCGCCGTCCTCGTAGCGCCCGTGGGCCAGCTTCTCGGCCCGATCGTGGCCGTCAACACCGCGAGCTTCAGCCTACCGCTGCTCGCGGCGCTTGCGACTTGGGTGTGGCTCCGGGGGCGGGGCCTGCCCTCCACGGCGGCCGCGCTGGGTGCTGGCGTTTTCGCGATGTGCCCTCCCCTGACGGGCGCCCTCGCCAACGGCCAACTCTGCAAGGCCAACATCTGGGCACTTCCCCTCTGCCTGGCCACCCTCGACCTCGCGGCCCGCCGGCCCTGGGCGGCGCCGATCTCCGGGCTCGCGCTCGCGGCCTGTGTGTTCTCGGAGCCCACCTACGGCGTGATCGCCACCCTCGTGGCCGTGGTCTACAGCGTCGACCTCGTGGCCCTCTCGACCTCGCGAAGGAGGTCGGCCATCGGTGTCGCCCTCGCGGGGGCGTCCTGGATCCCGCCGCTGTTGCTGGCGCGGGGGTACTACCTCGTCGAGGGCGCGCAGGTCTTCACGCCGGCGGGCAGCGTGAGTTCTGGCTGGCGCGACGCGCTGGTGGCGGGATCGGTGTCTGCTCCCGAGGTGCTCCTGGGCGCGCGCTACGTCGCGGACGCGCAGAACACGGCGCACGTCGGCTACCTCGGCGTGCTCGCCCTCTGCGTCGGCGCCTACGCGGGCGCGCGGCACCGGTCGGCCCGCGTGGCGGCGGCGCTCTCGGCGCTGGGCGTGACGCTGGCGCTCGGCGAGTACGCCGTCCTCGACGGGCACCTGTGGCTCGCCGACGGGAAGATGGTGGCGCTGCCCGCCCGCGTCCTCGCCCTCGCGGGCTTCCCGTTCACGCAAAGCGGCCAGTACGTGCGGTTCCTGGTCGTGGCTTGGATGGCGACGGCGCTCGCGGCGGCGGCGCTCGCGGCGGCGCGCCCGCGCTGGGGGACGCTTCTCGCGGCGCTCCTCTGCGCCGATAGCCTGCGCGCCACGGCGGGCCTCTGGCCACTGGAGTCGTTCGAGGTGCGTGGTGCCCGGGAGCTCCCGGTGCTCGCCGCCGTCGCGCCGGGCTCCCGGGTGCTCGACCTGCCCGGCCTCGGGGGCAACTTCGGCAACGGTCTCACCCAGCTCAGGGGCGCGTTGCACGGTCACCCCGTCGACGCGTTGGCCCGCGCCGGTCACCGCTGGGGCAGCGCGCCCAGGCCGGTGATCGACCTGGTGTTTGCGATCATCGAGGGGCGACCGGAACAGGCGCGCCGCATGTTGCAAAGCGAGAACATCGGCTTGGTCACGTGGGTGGGACCAGAAACGGAAGAGGGTCCGAGCCTCGAGGCCACCACCGCCGCCCTCGGTCCACCCGAGGTCGTCGGCGACGTGTACTACTGGCGCGTCATGGACAACGTGCCGCGGAAAGGCGATCCCCGTTGAGCGCAGCGTGAGCCCCCGGGGACCCACCACCGTGGTACTGCTGGACAATGACGTCCCCCGAGGCGCCCGAGAGTAGCTGGCGCTCCGGGCGTGTTGCGCTGGCGTGCCTGCTCGTCGTCACCGGGGCCTGGTCGCTCCTCCTCCACGGCGCGACGCTGCTCTCGCCCGCCACGCGTGTCCCCAGTGCCGTGTTCATCACGGGGCACGCCTGGTGTTTCGATCACATCCGCCGCATGCTCGCCGGCGAACTGCCCCTGTCCCTGACCACCGACCGGGTGGGCTTCGCCGGCGAGATTCACGCCGCCTTCATCGGCTGGGCGCCCGCGATCCTCGTTGCCCCGGTGGGCCAGTTCCTGGGCCCGGTGGTGGCCATCAACGTGGCGAGCCTAGTCGAGCCGCTCCTGGCGGCCGTGGCGACGTGGGCGTGGTTGCGTGGGCGCGGGATCTCGCCGACCGGGGCCGCACTGGGCGGCCTCGTGCTCGCCCTCAGCCCGCCGCTCACCGGGGCTCTGGCCAACGGCCAGCTTTGCAAGGCCAACGTCTGGGCGCTGCCCCTGTGCCTGGCGAGCCTCGACCTCGCGGCCCGGCGCCCCTGGGCGGCCCCACTGTCGGGACTGGCGTTCGCCGCGTGCGTGTTCTCCGAGCCGACGTACGGGGTGATCGCGACGCTGGTGGCAGTCGTCTACGGGATCGACGCCGTGGCCCGGTCGGCCTCCCGCCCGTGGGCAGCGCTTGGCGTGGCGGTGGCCGGGGCGTCCTGGGTTCCCTCCCTGGTCCTGGCCCGGGCCTACTACCTCGTCGAGGGCACGCAGATCTTCACCCCGGCGGGCAGCGTCCGGGGCGGCCACGGCGACGCGGTGGTGTCAGGTTCGGTGTCGGCGCCCGAACTCGTGCTCGGTGCCGACTACCTGGCCGACGCCGAGAACACCGCGCACGTTGGCTACCTGGGCCTGGTCGCCCTCGGCGCGTGCGTGCTCGCGGCGGCGCGCTGGCGGGACGCGCGCGTGGCCGCCGCTCTGGTCGCGCTGGGCGCAACCCTCGCCCTCGGCGAGTTCGCGATTCTCGATGGTGAGCTATGGGAGACGGGGGGCAAGGTCGTGGCCCTGCCGGCCCGGGCCCTGGCGGCGGCGGGATTTCCCTTCGCGCAGAGCGGACAGTACGTGCGATTCCTGGTCGTGGCCTGGGCGGCCGTGGCCCTCGCGGTGGGCGCCATCGCGACGGCCCGACCGCGCTGGGGCGCGGTGGCGGCGGCCCTGGTGTGCGTCGACGCGCTGCGCGCGACCGCCGGGCTCTGGCCCCTCGGCAGCTTCGACGTTCGCGGCGCGCGGGACTTCCCGGCGCTGGCCGCGGTCGTCCCGGGGGGCCGGGTGCTGGACCTGCCCGGACTCGGCGGCAACTTTGGGAACGGGCTGACCCAGCTGCGGGGCGCCCTGCACGGCCACGCGGTCGATGCCCGGGCGCGGGCCGGGCACCGCTGGGCCAATGCTCCCCGTCCGGTGAGCTCGGTGGTGTTCGCCATCATCGAGGGACAACCAGAATTGGCACGGCGCTTTCTAGACAGCGAGCGCATCGGCCTCGTGACGTGGGTGGGTCCCGAGACGCCCGAGGGGCCGAGCCTGGAGGCCACCGTCGCTGCCCTGGGCTCGCCGGAGACGGTGGGCGAAGTGTACTACTGGCGACTCACGAACAACCGCCTGAGGCCGGGACCAGCCAGATGAGCACGTCGCGGCCCTGGGGCGACCCGAGGCACTCCACCAGGTTGCTCGTCGCCCATTTCTCCTGCTCCGCGTAGGGCGTGCGCTGGCCGCCGGGAGAGCGGCCGTAGGCCAGGAGATCCCCGTCGAGGTTGCGATGGACGACGACGCGACTGACACCGAGGGCAGCCAGCCCCGCCACCACCTCTTCCATGGCAGCGCGGTCGACGGCGCCAGCCAGCCATGCCGCCGACGGGTCCACCACGATCGGCCGCTGGTGAACGAGGACCTGCATAGCGCGCTGCATCCGGTTCGACTCGAGTTGGACGGTGGGTGCACCGGGGAGCGGCCACTGGGCGTGGAAGATCGCACCGCGCGCGAACCTGAGGTCCTGGTACTCCCGGCGCGCGCCCGGCGGGCTGGCCGCCTTCACCGGGAACGCGCCCGGGGTCGCGATCACCCGCTCCCAGGACGCGGCGACGACCATCGCCACCACGAGCAGACCCCGGACCGGCACCCGCCTCGACACGCGCCCGGCGATGTAGGCGGCACCGGCGCCGGCCAGCGGGGCCAGCACCAGGAAGGCTACGATCACGAAGCGGAACGCGTGGTCGAGGCGACGGAGCGGCGAGAAGACCAGTCCCAAGAGCCCGGCAGGCATGGGGATCCCGCCCCCCTCACCCAGCCGCGCGAGGACGTCGCCGTCGCGCAGCCACGGGCCCAGCGACATGACCCCGAAGAAGCACGCGAGGGCGCCGAGGCGGCGTCGACCGGCGATGTCGCCTCGGGCCAGCCCCACGAGCGCCAGCAGGCAGAAGCCGATGCCCGCGTAGAGGCAACCCTCACCCTGCCCGTTGAACGCCTTCGCGATACGAACCTCCGAGTCGAACCAGAGCAACGAGACGAGGTCCAGGCACGAGCTCACCGGGAAGTCGGCGGGCGGTGAAGTGAGTTCGGAGAACGAACGAATCCAGTTCGCGCCGTCGTGGAAGTCGCCGACCCGTCCGCTGCGGAAACCGAGGGGCACCCGGGGGCCCCAGACCAGGCCCAGACCCAGGGCCACGCCGCCCGCGCGCAGCGCGCACTCGCGGAGGGGTCGCCTCAGGTCGGCCACCAGCACCATGGGGAGCGCAAACCCAAGAAACAGTAGGTAATAGCTATTGAACCAACCCACCAGGCCCCAGGCGGAGCCGACGAGCAGGCCCCCAGCGAACACGCCGAGCCGCAGCCGGTCGGTCACCGCGAAACCCACTGCGATCACCGCCACCAGCCAGCCCATTGTCGCGACGTCGTCTTCTCCCCAGCGGATGGCGAACCAGAGGGGCTCCATCACCACCGCGAACACCCCTCCGGCAAGCGCTGCTGGTCGCGACATCCGAAGTACACGACCGAGCGCGAACGTCGCCACCCCGGACCAAGTCGCGAGGAAGACCTGCATCGTGTTGTAGGCCAGCACCGGTCCGAGGAACCGGACCAGGATGGCCGCGAGCGCCGGGTTGCCGATGTCGGCGTACTCGGCCAAAACGTCGATAGGCTGGGGATCGTTGAACCAGGGCGACGTGGTGTTGGGCGGGAACCGCTCCAACAACATCCGCGACACCAGCAGGTAGAGCCAACTGGCGTCGATGGGATGCTTGTCGAGGTCGCCAACGAGTTTCTGTCCGAACGTCGCGAGCGTGGGCCAGAGGCACGCCAGCGCGACCCCCAGGAGTGAGGCCACGCAGGCCAGGTCGCCGCCGACGGCGAGCGCGCGCGCACGGAGCTTCGCGTTCATCTCGGGGAGTGTAAACTGCGGGCCGGCGCGCACGGCGTCCGTTCTACTCCACTCCCCCCATGAAAAGGTAGGCGGCGCCTGCCTCGGAGCCACCCGCCGAGTCGGTGGGCGCGCCGACCAGGATGTCGGCGAAGCCGTCGCCGTTGGTGTCGCCGGCCCTGCTGACAGCGGTACCCGTGGAGGTGTACGCGGCCTCGGCGTAGAAGGTCGCGTCCGCGTCGTCCGCGTCGCGCGTCCCGGCGAAGGGAGCAAGGAAGAGCAGGGCCGCACCGTAGCCGCCGCCGCCGGTGTCGTCGTAGACTGCGCCCACCAGCAGGTCGTCCCGACCCTCCCCGTCCACGTCGCCAGCGCCCGACGCGGCGGTGCCGAGCCCCTGCTCGGCTTCGGTGCCGGTCAACAGGGCGTCGGCGTCGGAGCTGAGAGCCGCGCTGGCCAAGGAATGGAAGATCATCGCGGCACCGAGCGTGGGCGAGGCCGTCGCGCTGGGCCAAGCGGAGGTGCCCACCAGCAAGTCGTCCCGGCCGTCGCCATCGGCGTCGCCGGCGTCGCGGGCGTATCGCAAGTACTCGTAGTCCGAGGCCCCCCGGATCACGTGGTCAGCGTCGTCCCCGGTGACGCTTCCGGTGGTGGCGCCGTCGAGGACCCACACCGCGCCCGCGTAGGTCAGGTCGCGACTCTCGCCGGCGTCCGCCCACACCAAGTCAGCCAGGCCGTCGCCGTCGAGGTCCACCATCGCGACGTCCCACCCGAGTTGGGATCCACCGGCCGCCAGGCCCACGACCAGGTCCGCGTCGGCCGGGATCGTCATGTCGCCCATGACCGGGCCGTGCACCAGGTAGACGGCGCCGCTGACGCCGTAGTTCGTGCCTGCCTCGTCGAGCGCCACGCCGTGCAGTGACCCCACGAGCACGTCGTCCACCCCGTCCCCGCTCGCGTCCCTGCCACCGGCAAGCGAGGTGCCGAGGTACTCGTAGTCCGTTCCCCGGAGCGCGATCGCCGACTCGCAGGAGGTGTCGCCCTCGGCAAACACCAGGACAGCGCCCTCCACGAACCAGTCGCCCTCGAGGTTCGTGTACGGCGCGGAGAGCAGCCAGTCGCGCTCCCCGTCGGCGTCGAGGTCCCCTCCGGACGCGACCGCGTACCCGAGGTACTGCTCGTCGCAGGGGCCTACCCGCTCGGCCTCCGTCTCGAGATCCGCGTCGCCGGTGACCGGTCCGTGCACCAGGTAGGCCACGCCGACGCCGCGAGCGTCCCTGGGCGCCGTGACCCCGAAGTCGTCGTAGCCGTCGTTGTCCATGTCGCCAAGGGCCACTACCCCTGCCCCGGCCCAGGCACCCGCGACCGTGCCGCGCAACGTGGCGCCCGCCGACGAGAGGGGCAGGTCCCCCGCCAGCCGGCACGCCCCGGCCAGGGCACCGTCGCAGTCGTTGTCGACCGCGTCGCCACAGGCCTCGAGCGCCCGGGGGCTGACCAGCGCGTCGTCGTCGTCGCAGTCGTCACCACCGTGTGCGTCGGACGCCGCGCCGTCGCGATCAGCGTCGTAGTCGTCGTGGCCGTCGCAGTCCTGGTCGACGCCGTCGTACCAGGTCTCTTGGGCCGCCGGGTGGACACTCGCGTCGTCGTCGTCGCAATCGGTGCTGTCCGCGACCGTCCCGGTTGGGGCCACGCAGCGCGCATCACCGGCGCCCGCGCCAAAGCCGTCGCCGTCGTCGTCGGCGTACCAGCGCGTGCGCTCCGTGGCGGCGGGGTCGTCGTCGTTGACGAGTCCGTCGCAGTTCTCGTCGACCCCCGCCTCGTCGCACACCTCCAGCGCGGCCGGGTTGATCTCCGGGTCGCTGTCGTCGCAGTCGGTGCCCGACGAGACCGAACCCACGGGCGGGTCACACGACACGAAGGCCGTGGCCGGATCCCCGAAATTGTCGTCGTCCGCGTCCAATGTCCAGAGGAGGTCGTCGATGACGCCGTTGCAGTCGTTGTCGAGCCCATCGTCGCAGTAGTCGCGAGCGCCGGGGTGCACGTCCGCGCGGGTATCGTCGCAGTCCGTCGCGTCCAGGGTGGTGCCAACCGGGCCGTCGCAAGACTCCGTGGAGGTGAGCGGGTCGCCGTAGTCGTCGGCGTCGGCGTCGGCGTGCCAGCTTCGCGTGACGAGGGCAGGGTCGGTGTCGTCGCAGTCGCCTGAGCGGTCGACGAATCCGCTGGGAGCCGTGCAGGCCTCCAGCTCCGACGTCCCCCCCACCCCGTCGCCGTCGCCGTCAGCGTAGTAGGTGAAGCGCACCACGGCGGGATCGCCGTCGTCGCAGTCGTCGGGCCGCGCGACCCCGTCGCCGTCGAGATCCATCCGCCCGGCGAGATCCTCGTCGGTGACGAGGGGACAGCCAGCGAGGCCGAGCAGGGCGATCCACATTCAACCCAACTATCGTCGCGGGGAATTCGTCGCCTGCCGGCCACGCGTCCGGGATCCCCCCGTGGCCCCCGGATACGCTCCCCGCCTCCATGGAATCCTCCCACCGCACGAAGGGCCTTCTCCGGCTCACCATGGCGTGCAACGAGCGGTGCCCCTTCTGCAACGTGCCGGTGGAGGACTACCCCGAACCCACGCCTGCGGAGGAGGCGAGCATGCGGGAGCTCGACGAGTTCGTGGCCAGCGGCGAAGGCACCCTCACCATCTCCGGTGGCGAGCCCACGCTGCTCCGGAAACGCCTGGTGCGGCTGGTGGTGGCGGCGCGTGCGCGCGGCATCGCGAACGTGGAGGTCCAGACGAACGCGGTACTCGTCACCCCCGACTACGCGCGGGAACTCGCGAACGCCGGCGTCACGTCGGCCTTCGTGTCGTTGCTGTCACACGTCGGCACGCACCACGACGCCCTGGCCGGGCTCGAGGGGGCGTTCGACAAGTGCCTCGCCGGCATCGACAACATGCTCGACGCCGGCATCGAGGTGACCCTCAACCCGGTGGTGGCGCGCCGTACACAGGCCCTGCTCCCCGGCTACTTCCGCTTCGTCGCGAACCGGTTGCCCCGGGTCCGCGCCGTGTCGCTGTCGGCCGTGCAGCCCCACGGGCGAGCGGCAAGGGACCTCGACTTGCTGCCCGACTACGACGTGCTCGGGCCCAAGGTGATCGAGGCACTCGGCGTCGCCGAGGCGCGCGGCATCCGGGTGCTGAACCCGTACTGTGGACTCCCCGCCTGCGTGGGCTGGGACGACGCCCTCGACCGGAGCGTCGAAGCCATCGAAGCCCGAGCCGGCGGGTGGCGCGCCACGCCTGGGCTCGAGAACACCGGCGACAAGGTGCACGGCCCTCCCTGCCGCCGCTGCACCTTCCGGCCGGTGTGCGGTGGCGCCTGGCGGGCCTACTGGGAGGTCCGTGGCGGCGCGGGGATCGCGTCACCCTCCGTGCTCGTCGAGCCGTGGGAGGGACAGGGCATGGACCAGGCCGTGGTGCGCGGCTTCGGCGCGCCGGTCGCGGAGGCGCTGGCCGCCGCCACCACGCCCACCGTCTGGTACTGGACGGATCGCCTCTCGCCCGGCGACGCGGCGCTGCCCTTCACCCACCTGGCCCTCGAGCTCAACGCGGCACGGCTCGACGTCAACCAACTCAAGCACCTGCGCGCCATCGCTGGCCGGCCGGTCCACGTGGCGTTGCGGGTGGGTAACGACCCCCTCGACCTCGGGGCGATGTTGCAGGTCTTGTCGGGCCTCGGGGTGACGACGGTGGTCCTGGTCGGCCCGCCACAGTGGGCGCCGATGGAGGTGGCCCTTCGTGCTGCGTTTCCGAAGCTCGACGTGCGCCGGGTCGATCCGCCTCCGCGTGGAGCGAGCCCCGGAGCTGCCTAGAACCCCGCCTGGAGGTGCGCGACCGCAGCGTGGGCGGGCGCGTCGGGCGCGGCCTCCGCCGTCGCCCGCTCGTAGGTGAGGGCCAGGGCCACCTTGTCGGTGAAATCGTGCCCCAGGCCGACCGTGATCTTGTCGCTGGCGTCGTCATCGGTGGCGCCGTCGGGGTCAAAGTGATCGTAGCGGGCGACGAGGTAGCCGTACTTGGGCATGCCCGGGAGCAGGGTGGCGGAGTAGCCCGAGCCGGAGACATCACCCTGGCTCCGGCCGACATACTCGCCCCAGACGGTCACGAATGGCATCTTGTAGCCAAGAGCGCCGACGTAGGTGAGGATCGCGTCGTCGTCGGGGCCCTGGTCGTTGAAGTTCACGAAGGCCGTGATGGGCAACCGGGACTTGTCCTTCTTCGCCAGCGGGTCCACCGAGAGCCGCGCCTGCAGCGACTTCCCAGCGTTCTGCTCCGGCTTGTCGTAGCCCTCGCCGTTCATCCCCGCCGCACCCCAGCTCACCACGCCGCCGACATGCTCACCGGTGACGTTGATGCCGAGGTCGGCCGAACCGAGCAACTTCTGATCGTCCGTGAAGACCTTTCCGATGTAGCGAGTGCCGAGGAACTTCTCCTCGTAGGGCACCAGCGGCGTATCGATCATGCCCGCCCGCAGGCTCATGCCCGGTGCCCAGTCCTTCCACTCCAGGTAGGCATGCTTGAGGTACGCCCGGTGCTTGGTGTCGAGGGTGTACTCGGCGCCGGTGCTGTCGACGAGGGCATCGAAGCGGCCGACGTCCAGGGTCACCCGGGCGGCCAACCGCTTGCTGATCTTGGCCTTGCCGAAGAGGTAGGCGCGGTCGATGGCGAACTCGTTGTAGCCGTCGGAGCCGTCGGTGAGGACGTAGCCATACCGCGCAAAAACCGTCGCCCCGAGGTCTACCTCGGGCTTGGGCTTATCGTCGGCGAGGGCTACGGAGCAGAACAGGGTCGTCACGAACACGGGGCCTCTTTGGTGCCCGGTGAGCCTAGCGATACGGACGTGACGGGCCGGTGACGACTACGCTATTTCACCGAAACGGCGCCGCCCTTGTCGGACCACTCCCACCAGGAGCCGTCGTAGTTCCGCACCGACGTGTAGCCCTCGTCGGTGAGGACGAGGGCCACCATTGCGGAACGCACGCCCCCCGTGCAGTACACGGTGATCGGCGTCCCGGGGTCGGGCGCCACCGGCGTGCGCGGGCCACGGGAGACCTCCACCCCGAGGAACTGCGTCCAGGGGCGGTTGAGGGCCCCGGGCACGTGGCCGCCCTTGCTCTCGCCGTACTTCCTTGCCCCCGCGAACTCCTCCGGTTCGCGGACGTCGAGGATGAGACCGCCATAGTCGTAGACGGTTTCCATCGCCGCCCGCATCGTCTCCACCGGTCGAGGCGTGAACCGACCGAGCGCGGCCGAGGCGGGCATCACCTCCCGCGAGCCCGTCCAGGCCTTCATGCCCCCGCGCAAGACGTGCACCTCGGCGTGACCCAGGTAGGTGAGATCCCACCACACACGCCCTTCCTCGCCCCAGCCCTCCTCCCAGGCGCCCACGACCAGCACCGGGCGGTCGTCGTCGACCCCGCGCTCCGCGTAGAAGGCGGCGACCCGCGCCGGGTCCCCAAGCTTGCCGCTGAACAGGCCGCCCGTGGTTGCACCCTTCCAGTCCACGCGCGCCGCGCCGGGCACGTGGCCCTCGGCCACGTAGGCAAGGGCGCCACGGGCGTCGAGCACCCGGGCACCGGCCTTCACCAGCGCCTCCGCCTCGGAAGGGCTCACCAACGGGTCGGCAGCGGCGAGGGCGACGAGGAGAATCACGGGCGAAGGTTAGCACCCCCAGGTGGTCGTCACCGCCCTGGATCGCGCCGTCCTCGCCCGCGTGGAGGCCGCCGTCCGCGCGGGGGAGCCGCTCCGGCTGGCCATGGGCGAGGCCGAGACCCGTCTGGCCGTGGCGAAGCTCGGCTTGGAACTGCACGAGTTGATCCCCTTCTTTCACGGCGTCGACGACCCGGACCTGCGCGCGTGGTTGCCGCCCGCCGCGAAGGGCGGGCCCGCGACCGGCGTGACGGTCGTGATCCCCACCCACCGGCAACGTCCGCTCGGCCTCGACGCCTGGAGCGCACAAGACCTCGACACCGAGGTGATCGTGCTCGCCAATGGCGACTACACCGACGGAGTGCGGGTGCCCTGGGAGGGGCACGGCGCGACGCGCAACCGTGGCACCGCCCTGGCGCGCTTTCCCTACGTTCTCTTCTCGGTCGACGACGCGTTGCCGCTGGGCGCCGGCATGCTCCGGCACATGGTGGACACCCTGGACGCGGCGAACTTCGACGCGGTGAGCGCGCGGCAGGTGCCGTGGCCGACCGCCGACCGTGTGACGCGGGCCCGCCTCAGGGCGTGGACGCCCCCAGCCGGGGACCGGGGCCCACTGGACAACGTCTGCGCGCTGTACCGCCGCGACGCGCTGGCGCACGACCCCTTCGACCACGTCCCCACGGCCGAGGACTGGCTCTGGGGACGTCGTCACCGCGTGGGCTACGCCCCCGGGGCCCCCGTGGCGCACAGCCATCCCCGGGGTTTCCGCGCGCTGTTTACCCGCACCCGCGACACCCACCGGGAGCGAATCCGCGCCGGCGAGGCCCCCTCCGTGCCGGACCTCGCGACGCTCGCGAGGGGACTCCCCTCCACGCTGGGCCGCGATTTCCGGGGGGCGCTGGGCGAGTTGGCGGGCCAGTGGGCGGCGGGACGCGGGGTATAGGGTCGAATGCTCCTCGCCGCTCGCCTCGCCGTGGCCGTCGTCGCCCTGCTGCACGTGCAGTTCCTCGTGATGGAGATGTTCCTCTGGCAGACGCCGACCGGGCGCAAGGTGTTTCGCACCACGGTCGAGCAGGCCGAGGCCACGGCCGTGCTCGCCAAGAACCAGGGGCTCTACAACGGGTTTCTCGCGGCCGGCCTGGGCTGGGGCCTGTGGCTGTCGCTCGGGACGAAGCCCCACGCCAACGAGGTGATCACCTTCTTCCTGCTTTGCGTGGTCATCGCAGGCATCTACGGCGCGGCGACGGCTTCGAAGAACATCCTGCTCGTGCAGGCCCTCCCGGCGGTGATCGCCCTGGCGCTACTCCTGACGAGTTGAGCGACGGGCGTCGCCGCGGGCCTAGCGCGATGGGGCGAGGATCTCGCCCAGGCAGCCGAGGCCGTACACCACCGACCGCCAGGGGGAAATCGACCGGCTCCCCTCGTCGTAGCGCGTCGAAACCGGGCGCTCGGCGATGGGGACGCCCGCCCGCAACAGCGAAACCAGTAGCTGCTGGTCGAAGAGGAAATCGTCGGAGAACGACGGCAGCGGCAAGCTGCGGAGCGTGTCGGCCCGGAAGGCCCGGGCGCCCGAGTGCAGGTCGGTGTGGCCGGCCGCGAAGCGGGCGTTCGCCAGCGACGTGAGCGCCCGGTTGCCCGCCCGCCGCCACCACGGGATCACGGTGGCGTCGGCCAGGAAGCGCGATCCGATCACCGCGGCCGCGCCTTCCAGAGCGTCGGCCAGCGCCAGCGTCTGGGCCGTGTGGTACTGCCCGTCGCCGTGCAAGAGCACGACGCGGTCGGCGCCTGCGGCAAGCGCCACCGCGTATCCCGACTTCTGGGCCGCGCCGTAGCCTCGGTTGACCGGGTGCCGCACCAGCTGGACGCCGAGGGGAACGGTGACGGGCGGGTCGCTGCCGTCGTCGACCACGACCGGAACCACCCCCGCGGGAAGCTCTGCCAGCAACCGTGCCAGCGGGCGTGGTGTGTCGAGCGTGGGGATCACCACGGCGATCACCGCGAAACGTCCTCCCACCGCGCGCGCGTGCCCCACAGGGTCCGCAACATCTCGAGCTCGCCAACCGACCAGGTCGATGCGTCGGCTTGCCGTTCCCGCCAGTAGGAGGGCGCGTCGAGGGCGCCCTCAACCATGCCGCGCACCGCGCTGAGCTGGGCCACGAGCCCAACCTTGTCGCCCGGCCCCTTCCCCGTGGCCGCCAGCGCGGCGAAGGCGGCGTACCGAGCCGCCGTGAGCGCGGGCAGGGCGAGGAGTGCCGACAGCGGCAGCGAACGTACGGCAGCTCGGACGCGATTGCGCTCGATGAGGCGAAGTTTCTCCGCCGAGACCCGGCCCCAGGTGGCGCCGAGGTGGTGCTCCACCACGGCGCCGGGAACGGCCGTGACCCTCACCCCCCGCCGAAGCATGCGCAGCGAGAGGTCGACGTCCTCGCCGAAACTGCCGAATCGTTCGTCGAAGCCGCCCAGTGCCGTCCAGAGGGAGCGGGCGATCAGCACGGCGGCGCCGGAGAACCCACCCGGCGAGCCGGGGAGCTCGTCGCGGTCCGGTCCGTTGCGACCCCGTGCCCAGACGGCGCCGTCGGGGAAGAAGCCGTGGCCAAGGTTGTCGAGGCGGCCGCTGCCGTCGGCCAGGCGGATGCGGGGCTGGTACACCCCGGCGCCGCGCCAGGCCGCGTGCAGCGCCGCGATGCACCCGGGATCCAGCCGCGTGTCGTCGTTGAGCAGGAGGATCTCGCCGCTCGTCTCCCGCACGCCGGCGTTGGCGGCGCGGGCGTACCCGACGTTGTTGTGCAGTTGCAAGGCCGGAGCGCCCTCGATCGCCATGCGACGATTGCTCACGACGACCAGCGTCTCGTCGACACGGACGCGCTGGGCGGCGAGCGAGGCGAGATTCTCCTCGAGCAACCGCCCGCCCGCGTGGGTGACGACGATAGCGCTGACCCGCGGCGCGCTGACCGCCGCTACTGGCACAGCTCGGCAACCCGCCCGCTGGCCTCGCGCGCCGCGCCCAGAGCGTTGCCGACGTGCTCCGGCACGGGCACCTCGCCACTCTCGTAGAGTGCCTTGTGCTCAGCTGCCGTGGCCTTGAGACGCTGCGCCGCGCTGGCTGCTCGTCCCCCGGCGGCGAGCGCCGTCATCGCCGCCGCCCGGGCCACCTGGGCCGACGTGGGGAGGTCCAGGAAGTCGATGTCGCGGGCGCGCGTCGTCGCGATCTGACCGGCGCGATCGGTGTCGAACGCGAGGCGCTCAGCCCGTTCCAGCACGCCGCTGAACTGGCCACGGCGCTCTTCGAGCGCGGCGCGGCGCGCCTCCACGGCGGTCATGGCCCCCTGCGCGACGACCGCGTCCGGGGCGGGTGCGGGCAAGTCCCGGGAGGCCGCCAGCGACAGCGTGATCGTCGGCCAGACCTCCTCGTCGGCGTCGCGCGCCACCAGGCGATAACGAGCAGCGGACAAAGTGAGCGCCAAGGCGGCCTGCCCGTAGGCCTCACGCCAGGCGGCGAGCGACTCGACCTCCCGACCGGCTCGCTCCGCGAGCCGATCCGCCTCCGCCGCCGCAGCCTCGGTGCGCAGGGTGTAGTCGGCCCAGCGAGCGTCTTCCTCGGCCTTCTTCGCGTCGCCCCCGAGTCGGCTGGCGCGCGTGTAGGCGTCCTGGGCCATCTCGGCGAGGTTGTAGGGCTCCGCGGTCGGCGCGCCGGCGACCGCCGGGGCAACGGCCGACTCCATGCCCTGGGCGGCCTCGGCGCCCGCCTCGGAGGTCTTGGCCGAGGCGTCCTCGGCACCGGCGAGGGTGTCCCGCATCGCCGTCCAGGCCGAGGTCTCGTCGGCTCGGGCCGACTTGCACGCCTGGCGCTGCTCCCACCACCCGCAAGCGCCGAGAAACACTACGGGGAGCAACCACATGTGCGACATCCTATCGCAGTCATCGCGACGTGGTCATGGTGTCGCGACGGGAGGGGCGTGAATCCACACCGCACCGCTTCGCCCATCGAGGGTGACCTCGAGGCCGTCGACGAGGCGCTGGGTCGCCCCCCGGACGTTCGCGACGGCGGGCAACCGGTACTCGCGCGCGACCACCGCGCCGTGGGAAAGCATGCTGCCGAGTTCGACGACCAGGCCGCCGGCCCGCGCGAACAGCGGCGTCCACGCCGGGTCGGTGGAGGCCGCCACGAGGATCTCGCCCGGCTGGAGGCGGTGACCGTCTGCCGGGTCGTGCAGGACCCGCACGCGCCCGCGAGCCACCCCCGGCGACACGCCCAACCCGTCTAGCCGCGCGCCGCCGCGGGGGACGGGGACCGCCTCGTCGCCCCGGAGGAAGTCGGGAGGACTCTCGCGGGGTCGGTCGGCGGCGCGACTCGCGGCAGCCGCCACGAGCACACTCGGCGGCAGCCCCAGTTCTCCTCGCTCGAGGAACCGGATGCGCGCCGGGTCGTCGGGGAAGATGTCGGCGCCCAGCGCCAGCAGCTTGCGCTTGAGGACCCACAACACACGATCGAGTTCGTAGCGTTGTTCCTCTCGCAGCGCGAGGTAGGCCCGGCAGAGACGGACGGCCCCTCGCAACAACGGCGGCATCGCCGCCAAACGCCGACCGACGGCGTCCCCGTCGACCAGCGGTCCGGGGACCGTGCGGGCCAGGCGCGCCATGGCGAGGACCGCGGCCGGCGACTCGGCCCACCGGGTAGAGAACACCTCCCAGGACGCGTCGGAGCGGTGGCCGTGACGGGCGAGGAAGGCGCCGAGGTCGTCCGCCTCCAACGCCGCCAGCTCGGCGTTGACCCGCGCCGTGAGGCTGCCGGCGGGGGGCGACAGCAAGAGTGCTCGGTCCGTGTCGTCCAGGCGACCCTCGGTCCACTGCCACCAGAGGTTGGCGAAGAGCAACGAGGTGACGTGGATCTTCACGTAGTCGCGGAGGATGGGCTCGCAGGCCGCGATGGCGGCGCCAGGCGACGTGCGTTCCAGCAGCGCCAGGCGCGGGGGCAACCCGGCACGGAACTGCGCCCAGGCGAGGTGGTTCGTGAACGGGTTCCAGCGGAAGCGCTGCCAGCGTCTCTCCCTGAACGTCGTCCCGAGAATCGACGCGTAGACGCGGAGGTCGGCCGGGGCCGCGGCGCGACGCACCCACGCATCGGCCTCGTCGGGGGGGAAGAATTCCAACATGAAGCGGGGCGGCGGGAACCCCGGCCACTTGAAGGCGAGGTGTCGGAAAACGGTGACGTTGGCGTAGGGGTGCCCGTCGACGACCCGCAGCGGCGGGTCGCCCCCGAGGAAACGAGCGCTCGTCTCGGGGTAGTCCACGAAGTACCGCAACACCGGCTCGAGGATGCTCCACCCGAGCGGCGTGACGCCGTGGGGAAAGCGCTCACCGACGAAGCGCCTTGTCCAGAGGGTAGCTCCACCGCGAGGCAAGCGCGCGTCGGTGGTGATCGGTCGCGACTGCAAGATCACGAAGTGCCCGCCCCGGTCGAAGGCCCACTCCACGTCCTGCGGCCCGCCCAGCCGACTCTCCGCGCGCAGTCCCAGGCGGGCCAGCGCGAGCAGGTCGGGCTCCGCGAGCTTCCGGGCGTGAGGCGCGTCGACGGGTCGCGACACCAGACCGCCGGCGTCCACCACCGTCTCCGTGAACTGGGTGGCAATGTCTTCGTGGAGTCGCTCGAGTCGCACCCGCGCCAGCACCCGCTGCAGCGGCGGCGGCGTTCGCCGGGGACGGCGCAGGCGGTACCGGTCGGGGACGACGGTGCCCGCCACCAGTCCCTCGCCGAGGCCCCACGTGGCCTCCACCAACATCTCCCGCCAGGATCCCGAGACCGGGTCGATGGTGAACATCACCCCGGCACACCGGGCATCGACCATCGCCTGGAGCAGCACCGCCATCGGCGCGTGTCCCGTCGAACCACGGTAGTTCCCCGCCCCGAACGCGCTCGCCCACACCCGCCGCACCGCGTCGGGCAGCCCGGCGGGCGTCACACCCAGTACGGTGGCGAACTGACCGGCGAACGAATGCTGTCGGCCGTCCTCGCCCGCCGCGCTCGACCGGACCGCGAGCATGGGGGCGGGCGCGTGAAGCGGGAACGGGATCGTCGCGCTGAGGATGCGCTGGGCGATGTCGTCCTCGCCACCGTGGAGGTGGTTCGCCTCGAGCACGGCGCCCAGACCGTCCACCGGGATCACCCACGAGGGCGGCACGGGCAAGCCGCGATCGAGCAACCGGCGCAGGGCCGCTGCCTTGCCGCCCACCCGGTCGACCGGCGCGTCCGCGAGCGAGAGGATCACGGGGCCGAACTCAGAAGTCGTCGCCGGGGCCCTTGCCCTCGCCGGAGGGAGGCGGCGCCTGTTTCTGCAACACGATGCGGAGTCCTTCCACCGGCGTGTCGCCCACCGTCACCGGGTAGCGCTCCGCGCGGCCCTGGGGATCCTGTGGCCCGGGCTTGCCGTCGCCGTCCTCGTCGATCGCCGCCTCGACGTACACCCGCCCGGCGCCACTTGGAACGGGCAGCGCGAAGTCACCGGGCCGCGGCAACCGCATGCTCGCCACGATCCCCGGCTGCGAACCGTGGCGGGAGTGGTCGCCGTCGAAAGCGTCGATCCGAACCTCGCCGCCCCGGTACCCCGCGAACGCAACCTTGCCGCGCACCTCGACCGTGGGCCCGGTGGGCGCGCCCGGGGACCCGGCGGTGCCGGGCCTGGGCTGCTCGGGCACCCCCGGCGTGGGCGCCCCCGGGATCCCCGGGGCGGGCGCGCCTACCACGTTGGGATTGACCGACGCTTGCCCGGGTGGTGGCACGCGCGGGTCCCCGGGGGGCGGCGGCTCAGCCACCCCCGGCGC
>CAYHRZ010000011.1:0-26051 GCA_964359125.1 uncultured Klebsiella sp.
CCACTCTCGGCGATGAACCTCGACTGCGGGCGGTGGACGGGGGACCAGCACGACTGGGGACGCCTGCACGCCGTCACGCGGCTCACGCCCGAGGGCCTCGACAGCCGCCTCTCACGGGCCGGGAAGGCCCTCGATGGGGTCGTCGCCCTGGTCCTCGACGAGTTGCACGTGGTCGACGACACCGCCCGGGGGGACCAACTCCTGCTGCTGGTGGAGCGACTGCGCGCCCGCGCCAAGGTCCAGGTCCTGGCCGCGAGCGCCACCGTCCCGGACCCCGCCGCCCTCGCCGCACGCTACCTCCACGAGGGCGCCGTGGTGAGCGCCCCCGGCAAGCGCAGGGTGGTCGCGCACATCGAACCCTCCCGCTCACCCGTCGCCCTGTCGCGGCGCCTCTTCGAGTTCGCCGAGGCCGGCCTCCGCAAGGTACTGGTGTTTTGCGACAAACGCGACGAGGTGGAGATCCTCGTGCGCTCGCTGCGGGGGCGCGCGCCCTTCGGGAGCGCCGTGTTCGCCCACCACGGCAGCATGGCCAAGAACGCCCGCCTGGCCACCGAGGCGCAGTTCCTCGCGGCGCCGACCGCCGTGTGCGTGGCCACCGGCACCATGGAACTCGGGATCGACATCGGCAACATCGACCTGGTCGTGCTCAACGGTCCCCCGCCGGACCTCCCGTCGCTCCTGCAACGAATCGGGCGCGGTGGGCGACGCGCCGACGGCGTCCACGTCCTCTGCCTCGCCAACGGGGTCTTCCAGGCCGCGATCTTCCGCACCCTGCTCGCCACCCAGCGCGACGGCGGATGGCACCACGAGCGACCCACCTTCCGCGCGGGGGTACTGGTGCAGCAGGCGATCTCCTCGCTGCACGAGCGCCCCTCGCGGACGATCGACGCGGCCGCGCTGCACCGGCGCCTCCCGGCCTGGCTCCGCGACGAGTGGCCGGTGGAGCGGCTGGAAACGGTGCTCGCCCGGATGGTCGAACGCGACTGGCTGTCCCGCCCGGCCAACGGGCGCTACGGCCTCGGCGGCAAGGCCGAGGCCCTTTGGGCCCGCGGGCGCCTCCACGCCAACATCGAAGACAGCGCTGGCGTCGCGGTCGTCGACAGCCTCACCGGCGACACGGTGGGGCACGTGGCCGATGCCTCGATCCCCGCGGTGAACCTCGCCGGGCGGGCCCGCCGGGTGGTGGTCGCCAGCGACAAGCGCGTGGTCACCGAGAGCACCGGCGCCTGGGACCTCCCCAACTTCGGCGGCGGCCCCCCCCGCCCCACGAACCCGGCGCTGGCCACCGCGCTCCTGACCGGCGCCACAATCCCCGTGCCCAGCCTCTGCCGCCTCGGCGACGGCGTGGCCTTCTTCCATGGCCTCGGGACCGCGGGGGGACTGCTGGCCGCCGCCGTGCTCAAGGCCGCCGGCGCAAAGGTGATCCGCGCGGGCCGGTTCGCGGTCTTGCTCGACACCGTCCCCCAGAACTGGCCGCGCCCCGAGTCGGTGGCCGGGGCCCTGGCCTCCGCGCACCCCGCCATGGCCCGCGAACTGGACCTCGGCGCCTGGCACAAACAGCTCCCGGCGACGGTGCAGCGGGAAGTGGTGGGTGAGCGAGCCCGCGTGGACCTGGTGGAGGCCGCCTTCCTGCTGCGGCCGCCGGAAGCCGCCGTGGCCGACGAGGAACTGTGGAACGATGCGGCGTGGGCCTGACCTACGCGGCGCCCAGGGACTCGTTCACGACCCGCACCACCTCGTCGACCCCGAGCCGGGAGCCGTAGTTCCAGGGCGACCCGCCGACCTGCTCGCGGCCACCCCAGTTCTCCATGCCCGGCCGGGCATGCGGCCCCAGCGCCGGTGGACCGTGACCGAACTCGGCCGCGGCCAGCGCTTCGAGCAGCGGGATCATGTTGGTTGACTCGGGGAAGTACGGGTTCTGTCCCACGACGAAACGGCGACCCCCACCCGGGTGACGGTCCACCACCACCGCCAACCGACAGCCGGGTCGGGCGGCGTACCATGCATCGGGGCGCACCGGCGCCCGCCACCGGCCGAGCAGGTCGACCACCAGCACCGCACCCACCGTGCGCAGGCGACCCTCGGCTTCCGCCCGCGCGACGAGGTGGGCCCACGCGGGGGTGTCGCGACCGGGGAGCGTCCTCCCCTCCTGGATCGCCTGCCAGACCTCGCAGCACAGGCGCGCGAACACGCCCGACACCCGGCAGGGCCGGGCCAGGGCGAGGGTGCCACCGACGTAGTTGTCGAGGCGGGTGCCGAGGTCATCGACCTCGGGCGAGTAGTCGGGGTGGGGACGGAGGTGGTCGCAACGGAACGACGCCGCCGCGAGCACAGCAAGCGCCTGCGGCGGCAGGCGGCTGGGGCCGCCCGAGAGCATCGCCACCACGCTGGCCAGGGCGTCGGTGTCGGCGAGGGTCGTCCCCACGCCGTCGAGGTTGCTGGTGTCGATCAGGGCGGGCAGCGCATCGAGGTTGATCGCTTCGCCCGTCTGGTGGTGGTCCCAGGTCACCGCAGCACCGGGAACAGCGCCGTCGACGGACGCATAACGGACACAGGCGGCGGGCACGCGTTCCCGCCGCGTGGCGACGAATATCCGCAGTCGCCTCGGCGTATCCATCCGTCGCGCCTACACTCGCCCCGGGGACGCCGCAACCCCGCCCGGGGGACACCGCTGTCCGAACCACCGCAATCACCCGTCTACCCTCGAGGAGAGCTCCCCCGTGCGTGCCCTGGCCCCCGTCGTCGCCCTGCCCCGCAACCCCACCACCATCGGCATCGCGCTGCGGCACGTCGAGCGCGTCGTCCCGCCCGACCCGCGGGTCCGGTCCGCGTGGGTCGCCTCCTTCGGCGTGTCGGTACTCGGGTTCCGCCGGACCCTCGCGGGGACCGAGCCGGCCCTCGGCGCGCTCGGCCAGGCCCTCGCCGAGTGGGTGGCCAACGCGCGGGACGGCCTGGCGTTGCAACTCCGGGTGGGACGCCGTCGCGAGACACTCTCGATCGGCATCCTCGTCTCGGTGAGCCAACCCGACGCCGCCCGGGCCGAGAACGTGGGCACGGCTCGGCGCGACGAGCTGCTACAGATCCTCGCCGCTTCGCCGGTGGCCTCCTGCTCCGCCCCGATCGACGAGGCCACGCTCCTGTCCTGGACAGACGGAGCGCCGTTCCACGCCTGCAGCGTCGCGGTGCCCGGCGGCGCGGGGGTGCTGCCGCTGGCAGCGGAGATGGTCGAACCCCCGGCGGCGAGCCGCGTCGTGGATCTCCTCCTCGCGCAGCCCGGCGAGGCCATGGTCGTCGTCTCGGCCCGCCGAGCCCCGCACGACCGCGCCCTCGGCATCCTCGCCGACCGGGTCTCCGCCAGCCTCGCCGACGTGCGCGGGCGCGCGCAGGGGGCCGTGTTCACGACCGGGGGCGGCGTCCAGGTGCAGCGCTTGCCGGCCGACGTCGTGGACCTGGCCGGGGCGCAGCAACGGCTGGAACGCGAGGCAGGCTGGATCGCCCGCATCGCCCAGGTGTCGCTCGAAGTCCAGGTGGCGGTCCTGGGCGAGCGCCGGCCGGGGGCGCCGCTGTTGCACGCGGTGGCCAACGCGCTGGTGCCCTCGCTCGACGTGGGCTGGGAGCAGGGGGGGCGAGCCACCGTCACGTCGCTGCTCCTGGGCGCCGACGCCGCGCTGGACGACATCGCGGTGGGGACGGCGCCTGACGACTGCGCCCCCACCTCGTCACCGCTGGCCCGCATCGCCCGCCGACTGGTGCCGGTCAGCGTAGGCGCGCGCCTGCTGTCGCTGCCGCTACCCGGTCCGGATGGCCTCCCGGGGGTGCCGATGGACCCGCTGGTCGCACGGCCGGTGCCCAACGCCGTCCTCGCCGCACGCCCGGAGGCGGCCCGGCTCGGCGAAGCCCCCCGCCGAGGCGTCCCCGCTCCCGTGCGCCTGGGCGCCGCGGACCTGATGCGCCACCTCTACGTGTCGGGCAAGACCGGGGTGGGCAAGAGCACGCTGCTCCGCACGCTGCTGCTGGACCTCGCGCGCAAGGGCCACGGCATCGGCCTCATCGACCCCCACGGCGACCTCGCCGACGAGGTGGCGAGTGCGGTGGGCGCCACGCGGCCGGTCACGCTCTTCGACCCTTCCAGCAGCACCTGCCTGGGGCTAGACCCGCTGGCCCACGACGGCAGCGAGGCCGGGCAAGAGCGCGCGGTGGAAGACCTCACCGGCATCATGTTCTCGCTCTACCCCGGCGACTACATGGGGCCGATGTTCGACCGGCACTCGCGGGCCCTACTGATCCCGTTGATCGCCGCGAAGCATGGCCTGGCCAGCATGTCGCGACTGGCCAACGACGCGTCCTTCCGGCGCGGCTGCCTCCTCGCCCTCGACAACGAGAACCCCCTGCACCGCGAAGTGAAGGACTTCTGGGAGAACGAGTTCAGCCAGTGGGGCACACAACTCAAGGGCGAGATGGCCAGCTACACCATCTCCAAGTACGACGCCCTCATCAAGTCGAGCGCGCTGCGCCGGGTGTGCGACCCCTTCCGGCCACCGCTCGACGTCCGCCGAGTCCTCGACGACGGTGGCATCCTCATCGCGCGCCTGCCCGAGGGCAGCCTGGGCCAGGTCAGCGCGTGGTTCCTCGGGATGCTCTTGCTCCAGCGCCTGCGCGGCGCGGCTTTTTCCCGGGGACAGCTCCCCCCCGAGCGGCGCAAGCCCTTCTGCCTGGCCATCGACGAGTTCCAGAAGTTCGTGGGCGACGGCTGTTTTGGCTACGCGCAGACGACCCGCCCCCTCGCCCCGATGCTCGACGAGTGCCGGAAGTTCGGGGTGGCCCTGGGGCTCGCCAACCAGTACGCCGCGCAGCTCGACGCCCGCACCCGCGACGCGGTCTTCGGCAACGTGGGCTCGATGGTGTGCTTCCGCGCCGGCGCCGACGACGCCGCGCTCCTGGCCAACGAACTCGGGCACGGGACGACCCCCGAGGAGTTGCGCGGGCTCCCGCTGTTCCACGCGCTTTCTCGCCTGCTGGTTGACGGGCAGACCTCGCCGATCTTCACGCTCCGCACGACCCCCGGCGTCGACGCGCTGGGCGAGGACCCCTTGTCGACCGGCTGATTCGTCTTATATTTCATATGTAAGATGTATCAACCGGAGTCTCAATGACCTTCACGATTCACAGCGCCGCCGGCGTGGCCAGCAAGACCACCATCGGGAACCACACCCTCGCCTTCGACCAGGCGCCCCCCTACGGCGACGACGTGGGGCCCTCGCCACTGGACGTGATGGTGGCCAGCGTGGGCGCCTGCGCGCACTACTACGCGGCCGCCTTCCTGCACGCGCGCAAGCTGCCCACCGACGGCGTCACCGTGGAAGTGCACGCGGAGAAGGCCAGCAGTGGCCCCCGGCGGCTCGGCCGGCTGCGGGTCGCGGTGTCCCTCCCCGCCTCGGTCCCGGATGAGCTGCTGCCGCGGGTCGAGAACGCGGTCCGCGGCTGCCCGGCCTGGGGCACCATGCTCGCCGGCCCCGAGGCGGAAATGACGGTTACGCGGCAGTAGAGTTCTCCCCGCGCTACCCTGCGGCCGTGACCTGGCTGCACCGCCTCGCTGGATTGTGCCTGCTCCCCGCAGGCCTGCTGGCCCTGCCCTCGTTGTGGGCCGGCTTCGTCGCGGCGGCGGTCGCGCTCTGGGCCACCCCCCAAGGTTGGCCGTTCGTGCTGGCGATGGCGCCCGGCGTGCTGCTGGCGCGCTGGTCGTCGCGGCAGGCCACGTGGTGGTCGACCTTCGAGCACGAGCTGACCCACGCCGTCACCGGCATCCCCTTCCTGCTGTTCCCCGTGGGTTTCGTCGTCACGCGAGACCGTGGCGGCCTCGTCAAGCAGTTCACCCCGCCCCTGCCGATCTTCCTGCTCCCCGTCCCGCTGGTCGGCGCCTACGTCTCCGGGCTCGCGCCCTACTCGGTGCCGCTGTTCGCCTTCGGCGCGGCGCTGTTCATGGAGTTCGGCGAGCAGTGGGCCTACCCGTTGGCCAACGCCTCCGTGTTGGGCATCCTGGTGGGGTACCACGCCTACAGCAACCTCCACGAGCTACGCCACAACTCGGCGCCCGGCGTCTTTGCCGACGCGGAAGGCAACGCCACCCACGGCGACATCGCGCGCTGCGGGTACCTCGTCTCGGCCGTGCTGGTGCCGGCGGTGTGGCTGGGGACGCACGGGATCATCCTGACCGTGCTGGCCCGGACCGGGGTACCGGGCCTGCTGTACTGGGGCGAGGGGGTCGTCCGCGGGACCCTGAACACAACTCAGCACGTAATTGGCACCTTAGTAGGCATGTCGAGGTGATACATATCAATGTATCAATCGCAGCGGGGCGCCGGCCGCAGTAAACCGCCGCATGCTGTACCTCCTCGCCTGCGTGACCGCCCCGGAGGGGCTGCGCCTCACCCCCGACGGCGACGGGCCGCTGGTGGTGGTCGACTGGGACGCCAAGCCACTCCCAGAGATCCCCTTCCCCAACGACCTCGCCACCCGCCCGGACCCCACCAGCCCCACCGGGCTGCGGGTCAACATCAGCGAGCAGGCGGTGACGGTCACCGAGGAAGAAGCCCGGCAGAAACTCAACGAGATGACGGGCTTCGGCGTGTACGCGCCGATCACGGTCGCCTTCGAGGGGCGCCTCGACCTCGACAACCTCCTCGAACGCCACCCCGACGACTTCGAGCGGGGCGCGGTGGCCTTCGACGACGACGCGGTGTTCGTGGTCAACGTCGACCCCGACTCACCGGACTACGGCAAGCCGGTGGCGCTGGACCTGGGGCACGGGCGCTTCGTCTACGAGACGGAGCAGACCGGCCAGTACTACGCCAACGACACCCGCGCCGACTCCCCCTCGCTGGTGTTCGAGACCAGCAGTGAAGACGAAAACGGCAACGGGAAACTCGACTGGGGCGAAGACACCGACAACGACGGCGCGCTCGACGAGCCCAACGTGTGGCCGCCCGGCGGCGACCCGCGGGCGAACCTACTCACCTTCTACGAACTCCAGTCCGACACCCTCATCCTCCGCCCGGTGGTCCCGCTGCGCGAGGAGAGCCGCTACGCGGTGGTGCTCACCAGCCGCCTCGTCGACAACGACGGCGCGCCGGTGCGGTCCCCCTGGAAGTACGTCAACCACACCCGGCAGACCGAGGCGCTCCTCCCGGTGGTCGACGCCCTCGGCGACTACGGGGTCGGCCTCGACGACATCGCCTATGCCTGGGTGTTCAGCACCGGGCGCGTGACCGGGGACCTCGTCGACGTGCGGCGGGGCCTCTACGGCGAGGGCCCCTTCGCCAAGCTGGCCTCGGAGTACCCGGCCAGCGTGACCGAGGCCCTGGCCCTGCACGAGATCGCCGGCCAGGACCCGCGCGTGTTGCCCCCGGACGCCCTGCTCGACACGCTGGTCGAGGTGGGCCTGTTCGACGGCGCCAGTGGCCAGTTCATCTCGGCTGCCTACCGCCAGTATGGCGGCGCGGTGGTCGGCGGCAGCTTCGAGACCCCCTACTTCCTCGTGGACCGCGACGACGGTGGCGTGGCGGGGGGCGACGCGGACGAGTGGTGGCAGGTCGACGCGATGACCGGCGAGTACCACGCTGCCCCGGCGCGCATCCCCTTCACCTGCGTCCTGCCGAAGGAGGGCACGCCGCCGTACGACGTGGCGATCTTCGGCCACGGCCACGGCTCGTCGCGCTTCGACATGCTGCTGTTCGGCTGGTCCTTCAACCGGCTCGGCATGGCGGCCTGCGCGATCGACTGGCCGGGTCACGGGGCGGACCTCGCCCCCGACGAGGAGTCGCTGATCCGCGCCTACCTGTCCACCTCGGGGCTGGAGCCCTTCCTCGACCACCTGCAAGACAGCCGCTACCGCGACCTCAACAACGACGGACGCGGCGACTCGGGCGCCGACCAGTGGATCACCGACCCCTTCCACACCCGCGACATGGTGCGCCAGGGCGTGGTCGACTGGGTGCAGCTGGTGCGGGCGCTGAAGAACTGCGGCGAAGGCGCCATGACCCTGCGCGGGGTCGACGGCGACAGCGAGGGCACGGCCACCACGTGCGACTGGGACGGCGACCTGCAGCCCGACATCGGCGGCAACGACGCCAGCTACACCATCCTCGGCGGCTCGCTGGGCGGCATCAACACGGCGGTGGCCGCCGCGGTGATGCCCGAGGTGGACGCCTTCTCGCCGATCGTGCCCGGCGGCGGCCTGCTCGACGTGGCGGTTCGCTCCGACCTCGGCGGCGTGATCTCGGCCGTGGTGGGCCGCATGATCTCTCCGATGTTGCTCGGGGTCCCCGACGGGGCCGGCGGCCTGGAGATCGTGCAACTGGTCAACGCCTACGGCGACATGCACAGCGTACACGTGGCCACCCTGCCGAGCTTCCCGGCGGGCGGGCGGGTGGAGATCGAGGTGCAGCGCCCCGGCGGCACGACGGTGTACGAGGGCTACATCCCTGCCGACGGCACCTTCCGCCTGCCCTTCGCCGCCGACGCTCCCGACGCCTTCGAGAAACGCGCCGTGGTCGACATGCCCGAGACCGGCCCGGTCGACGGCGCGGTGTATACCTCCGACGAAAACGTCGACCTCGGCGACTACCTGGTCGTCCGCCTCTACGATGCCGATGGCCAAGAGGTGGAAGAGATCGACAGCTTCGACACCGACGTGGTGTACGAGGGGGTCACGATGCTGGCCGGCTCGCCGCTGGTCGCGGCCGCGCATGGCTCGGGCAAGATCCGCGGCACGCGCGAACTCCGCCGCCTCGCGATGGTGATGGCCATGGCCCTCGAGCCCGCCGACCCGGTGGTGTACGCCCGCCACTGGGCCGACGAGCCCTTCGAGAGCCTCGGGGGACAGCCCGCCAACGTGCTGCTCGTGCCCACCATCGGCGACCAGGGCGTGACGATCAGTTCCGGCTTGGCCCTTGGGCGCGCGGCGGGCCTCGTCGACTGGCAACAGGTCGACGACCGCTACGGCATGACGCCGGACCAGTGGCTCGTCGAGCGCGAGGTCGCACGCGCCATCGAGGCTCACGGCCCCTGGACCGACGTGAACGGCTCACCCTGCTTGTTCGACCCTGACGACCTCGACGAGGGCACCGACGGCACGGGGGCCCCAAGCGACGCGCCACTCCGCGCCACCCGCGAAACATCGAGCGGTGTATCGGCGCTCCGCCTGCCCTACCCCCAGACCACCGGTAAGCACGGCTTCTCCGAGCCGGATCCCAGCCGGGCCTTCGACGTGGCGCTGTTCGTCGTGAACCAGACGTCTCAGTACTTCCTCACCGAGGGCACGGTCCTGCGCGACGACGTGTGTTTCGGCTCCGACTCGTGTAGCGATATTCCCGTGGTTGACTGGGAGGTCGAGTGATACTTCTCGCGTGTATCAGTTTCGCCGAGGAGTGGACGGACCTCGCCGAGTACCGCGCCATCGCCACGATCGCGCCGGGGATGGTCACCGACACCGGCGGCGGTAGCTCGGCCCAGGGCTTCGTGCTCGACCAGCGGCTACGGCTGGGGGTCGATGGCAAGGCCGGCGCGTGGCGCTTCGCGGCCGAGTCCGACTTCCTCTCGGGACAGGTGCTCGGTGACACCTGGGGTATCCCCGGGGAAGAGGACGACCGGCGTCGCTGGGCGCTCGACAGCTTCTCGGTGTCGGGCATCGCGCCCCGGCGGCTCTCGGGCGGCGTCGACACCGGCGTGGGCAAGTTCGACCTCGGCCTCACCACGTCGAACTGGGGACTCGGCCTGGTGGCCAACGACGGCGCAGCGGACCCGCTGTTCGGCCGCACCGACTTCGGCGACCGGGTGTTCCGCCTGCGCTACGGCACGCAGCCCGCCGAGCACTGGACCCTCGTCGTCGCGGCCGACCTCGTCGCGGCCGACGACAGCGCGGAGTTGCTCGACGGCCAGGCGGCCGGCCAGGGGGTGGTGGCGCTGGTGTACGGCGCGCGGGGACCTACCACCGCGGGCCTATACGGCGTGTTCCGTCACCAGGTGGAGAACGCCTTCGACCCGCCGGGGAACGAGCGTTTCACCGACGTGGGCGTGCTCGACGCCTACGCGCGCGTGCAGCGCCCGTTGGGCAAGTGGTCGCTCGACGCCGCAGTGGAAGGGGCCGGCATTTTCGGGCGGACGGACCGGGCACTGAGCTACAACGCCCGGGACGCTCTCGACGTGCGCTCGGCGGGACTGGTCGGCCGGGTGGTGGCCACCGACGCCAAGGATCGACTCGGCGTGCACCTGCGCGGCGGCTTTGCGACGGCGGACGGCAACCCCGACGACGGTGCCAGCAACGCGTTCACCTTCGACCGTGACTTCGACGCCGGCGTGGTGCTGTTCGACGAAGTCCAGGGCGCGCTCGACGCCGCGGCCTACGCGCAGCTCAGCGATCCCGCGTACAGCGGGCAGGCGCCCGACGGCGCGGACGCGCTGGTGTCGGAGGGAGCCCTGCGTGGCGCCACCTACGTGCAGCCGGCGGTCGTGCTCAAGGCCCGGCCCTGGCTGGCGGTGCGCCTGGGCGCGGTGTTGGCCTGGTCCAACGCGCCGATCGCCCAGTCCTTCGAGAGCTTCCGCAACGGGGGAGTGCCCACCAACCACCTGGGGGTGGAGACGTCGGGCTACTTCCTCGGCTCCGAGGTCGACTGGGCGCTCATTCTCGGGGACGTGTCGCCCCCCGGCGGCAACCCCGTCGCCAAGCCGAAGCTACGGCCCTCGCTGTGGATCCAAGGGGGGCACGGCTTCTTGTCCGCCGACCTCGGTGGTGAGCGGGTCGACGTGGTGAGCCTGGCGGGTCGGCTGCGCCTGTAGCGACGCCCCGGCACCCTACGCGCGGGCCACCGGGCACACGATCGCCTCGTCGCCGTCGGGCTCGGGCGCGGGTGCAGGACCGGCCTCGGTGGTCCAGCCGTGGTCGGCCAGGTCGGCGGCCACCCACCCGGCCGCGAGTTGCCCTAGCCGCGTGTAGAAGGGGTGGAGCGCCGCGGCGTGCAGCGCCTCGCCGAAGCGCACGAACCAGCGGCCGAGGTGCTCGCGGGCGAACACCTCCCGCGCGCGGGCCAGCACCGCCGCGTCCTCGTGACGGCCCTCCAGTTCGGCGAGTCCCAGCATCAGCGCGAGGGTGGCCATGAACTCGGCCTCCACCCCGGCGTGGTCCGGGATCTCGTGCTCGCGTCCGCCGGCGCGCACGCCGAAGGCGGCGTAGAGGGCGGCAAGTTGGCCGAGCGTGGATCCCTTGTCGACTCGGATGTACGACGACTGGTACGGCGAAACCGCCACGGAGGTCGCGAAGAGGCGGTTGAACTCGCCCGGCAGGTGCTCGTCGACCAAGAGGGCGAGGTCGCCGAAACCCGCCAGCTCACCCGGGGCGGCGGCCATCTCCACGAAGGTGGCCCGGAGCTCGGCCGGGTCGGGGTACCGCAGCGCGGCCGACACCAGTCGGTAGCCCTCCGCGCGCTCGATGGTGCTCATCATGGCATCACCAGCTCGTTGAGCATCGACCAGTGTTTGCGCCCCCCCACGTTCCCCGCGCCGCCGTCCCACACCGCGAAGCCGACCTGGGTCTTCGTGCCCGGGGCCAGCGCGGGGTTCGAAGGGTCGTTGGTGGTGCGTGGCACGGCGACGATCACCGTCCACTTCCCGTCCCAGTAGGTTCCCCAGCCCTGGGCGTCTTGCAGGCGGTGGCTCGCCAGCGTGCCGAAGCCCTCCGCGAGCAGCTCCTCCACCGGCCACCGGCGTTGCAGCACGCTCATCGGGTTGCCGGCGCTGGTGGCCACGAGGTACCGCCGCGCGTCGGAGGTCTCGAAGGACTCCTGCACCGGGTAGGGGTGCTCCCCGGTCGCGAAGGGGTAGGCGTCGGTGTAGAAGCCGGGGTGGTAGTCCTGGACGTCGGCGTGGCCGTTCTCCACGTCAGACTGCCAGGCCGCCTTCCAGTTGCAGATGTACATCGGGGCACCCTGCTGGCCCATCATCGGGTTGGCCTTCGCGGGGTCCCCGAGCGGGAGTTCCAGCGCCACGCCGTCGGTGAACTGGTCCACCTCCACCTGGTCGTTCATCGTGGCATCCGGCCAACTCAGGCGCAGGGCCACCCATGTGTCGTCGGCGAGGGCCTGCACCGTCACCTGGGGCACCGTCGGGGCCGGGTTCTTGGGGTAGGTCACCTGCTGCGCCAGCAGGGCGACCGTCGTCGCGGCAGCGCGGTCCCACTCGGCACTGGCCGGGTCCTTCACCGGCACGGCCGACACCTTCGTGGCCACGATGCTGGCGGCGAGGGCGGTGGTGGTCAAGAGAAACATGGCACCTCCTACGGCGTGTTTTGACGGTAGGCGTCGTGCTTCTGGTCGAAGAAGTCACGCGCGAAGAACGGCTCGGTGAAGGGCACCCGCAACACCTCCGCGCCGGTGTCGTCGAAGCCCACGGTGCCGTCGGCCTCCGCCACGAAGCGGTTGACGATCCGCGGCGTGTTGCCGAACAGCAGGAGCGCCGCCAGCAGTTGCTTGTCCGTGGGCGCCGACCGGTAGGTCTTGATCGCCGCCTCCACGCCGGGGCCGAAGGTCTGCCCGAGGAACTCGCGGGGCACGTGGACCGGCGGGATGTAGTAGACGTTCGGCTCGGTGCCGTACTGGGGGTACATCGGCAGGGCCACCTTCTTGATGCGCACCAGGTAGTCCAGCGGGTTGTCGGCGCGCTCCTCGCCGGGCTTCGACAAGAACCCCTGCAGGCGGATCTTGCCGATGCACGTCTGCACACACCTGGGCTGTTCACCCTTCTCCACCAGCGGGAAACACCCGATGCACTTCTCGCTGGTGCGCGTGATCATGTTGTAGAAGACCTTCTTGTAGGGACAGGCCTTGAGGCACTCGCGGTAGCCGCGGCACCGGCTCTCGTCGATGAGCACGATACCGTCTTCCTGGCGCTTGTAGATGGCCTTGCGGGGGCAGGCGGCCAGGCACCCGGGGTAGGTGCAGTGGTTGCAGATGCGCGCGAGGTAGAACATCCAGGTGTTGTGGATGCCCTGGAAGAAGGCGCCACCGTCGATATTGCCCGCCACCACGTCCTCGCCGATGTTGGGCGCGGCGTAGTCCTCTTCCTCGGGTAGCCAACCGAGCACCCGCTCGCCGTTCTGCGCGGCCTCGAACACCGTCTTGCCGGCGTAGACGTCCCGTTTCCAGTCGTTGCTGCCCAGCATGTCGAGGAGTTTCACGTCCCAGGCCTGCGGGTAGAAACCGTAGGGCTTGGTCTCCACGTTGTTGTAGAAGATGTGCTCCTGTCCCTTGCCACTTGTCCAAGTCGTCTTGCAGGCAATCGTACACGTTTGACAGGCGATGCACTTGTTGGTGTCGAACACGTAGGCGATCTGCCGTTCGGGACGCCCCCCCTCGTAGGGGTAGCTCATGTCGCGGTTGAGTTGCCAGTTGCGTACGTCGGGCATGGTGGCTCCCTACTTGACCTTGGTGTAGCTACCAGCGAGGTAGCGTTTCATCGCTGGGCTCTCGTGCGAGGGGGTGATGCCCAGTTCCACCGGGCGCCAACGCCCGGTGCCGCCGAGGCCACCCTCCTCCGCCTTGGTGATCCGGACGAACGATTCCCGGGGCGCGCCCACGGTGCAGTGTACGTCGGGCTCGAAACCCTTGCCGATGGACTGGCCGGCGGTGTCCTTGCGGATCATGGTGTCGGTCATCAAGGTGGGCTTCAACCAGGCCCGGGTGCAACTCTGGTGGCTGCCGCTGCGGAACATCGCCTGGTATCCAGTGTCGGGGTTGCGCGCGAGGCCCGTGGCACTTTCCTCCGCGCCGCGGACGGTCCCGGGCGTGGCACCGTACATATTGTAGAACATGCGCGTGATTCCGGGCGGGGTACCTGGGTAGAACCTGAGTCGACAGAGGAGGCGGGAGTACTTCATCTCGTCGGGGCGGTCCTTGTGCCCACGGAACGGTCGCTCGCTGGGGTCGGCGTCCACCCACACGTAGTCGCCGTCCTCGATGCCCAGGGCCTGGGCATCGGCGGGGTTCACCTCGACGTAGCCCTCGGTGATGTAGGGCATGCGGCTGTCGTGGCGCATCATGTCGCCGAAAGGCCCGAACCACACCGCCACGATGTCGGTGTCGACCGGCGTGGTGTGCGTGCCGTGGCGGTACTTGGGGCTGTGGAAGATGAACTTGAAGTTCGGGTCCGTGGCCTGCAGGGGGTGGGTGGTCTTCGCCACCGCCGACCAGGGCTTCACGACGTTGCGGGCCTGCCGTTCTTCCACCTCGAGGTTGGCGGTGGTGCTGCCGTAGTCCTCGGGCGACTTGGGCTGGATGGCCACGTGCGGCTTGCCGACGATGACATTGGGCTCGTGGAAGGTGGCATCCACCGGCTCGCGGAAAACCGGTATGTTCTCGCCCGCCTCCCGGAACTCAACCTCGTCGCGGTAGAACTCCAGTCGACCGGTCTTGGTGTACCAGGGCCGGTCCTCGTAGGCCTGCTCGTAGCCCACGTACTTCGGGTAGGTGCGCGACTGCATCAGCACCGGGATGCCTTGGGCCGCCTTGGCCTCCGCGTCGGCCACCAAGATGCCCTTCATCATCGTGGACCCGTTGAAGATGCGTTGCAGGTACACGTCGGTGCGGCCGTCGGCCACGAACTTCCAGACGTCGGCGAAGCGCTGGTCGCCCATGAGCTTCGCCAGCGCGCGGCCGATGCCGAGGCCGGTCTCGATGTCGCCCTGCGTCTGGTGGATCCGCGGTAGCGGCGTGCGCGGGAAGATGTAGAGGAAGGGGTTGGTGACACTGATGCTGGCGTCGGGGTGTTTGAGCTCGGCCCAACTGTCCACCGCGAGCACGATGTCAGCGTGCTCGCAGGACGCCGTCCACCACCAGTCGCTGACCACCACCATGTCTTGCTTTGGCAGCGTGTTGGCGACCAGCTCGTAGTGCCCCTTGCAGTTGCCGATCAAGGAGTTGCCATTGGACACCCAGATCATCTTCGTGGGCGTGGGCATGTGGGTTTGCCCGGTGAGCAACTTCTTGCCCTTGCGCAGCGGCCGGTCGCCGTAGTTCCAGTAGTGGGCCGACTCGGCCTTCAGTTTCTTGCCGATCTTGGCGGGCTTCGAGGGATCGGGTTCGACGGCGAACGGGTCCTCCATCGTGAACTGCCCGATGGCGTTGAAGTTGGCAGCGCGGTAGTTGCCCGCGTAGGAGCCCACGTTTCCGCCCACGAATCCCACGTTCCGCGTGAGCGCGGCCAGGAGGAAGATGTCGCGATCCTTGAGGTCGTTGTTGAAGAACTGGTTGGGGCCCATGCCGCAGCCGATGAGCGTCTTCTCGGGGTTCGCGGCGATGAGCCGGGCGATGGTCTGGATGCCCGCCACTGGCGCCCAGGTGATCTCGCTCACAGCCTTGGGGTCGAAGTTGTTGAGGACGTACTCCGACACCAGGTCGAACACCGGTCGACACTGCACGGTCTTGCCGTCGGCGAGCGTGACCGTCATCGTCCCCGAGAGGGCGGTGTCGAGTTGACGACTGGCGAACTTCTTGCCCACCTCGTCGCGGGCCACCGCCGCCGGGGAGCCCTTGGCCTTGTCCCACACCACGAAGGGGGCGAACTCTCCTGCGATGGCCTCGGGGATGTACATGCCGTCCTGCTTGGCGGCGACCGGTGGCTTCTCGCCCTTCTTCACGACGGTCGCGGCCAACCCGCCGGGCGCGGCGGGGAGATCCTTCACGTCGCTGGCGCGCAGGCGCTCGAGCGTGTCGAGGCGGACGAGCGCGGCCAGGTCGGTGTAGCCCTTGATGTAGTCCGCGTCGTAGAGCTTTTCTTTCAGGATGACGTGGCAGAAACCAAGGGCGAGCGCCGGCGTGGTGCCGGGGCGGACGACGAGGCCATAGTCGGCCTTGTTCATCGTGGACTGGTACTCGCAGGCGATGACCACGATCTTCGTACCCTTCAGGCGCGCCTCGGTGAGCCAGTGGGCATCGGGCATCTTGGTGGAGATCCAGTTCATGCCCCAGCACACCACCACGTTGGCGCGCTCGGCGAGGACGAGGTCCCACTCCACCGTCTGCTGGCCGGTCACCATCGGGTGGCCGGGCGGAAGGTCGGTGTGCCAGGAGTAGCTGTCCCAGTAGCGGGCCCCGACCGAGTCCTCCGGCTTCACCCCACGGATCTTGTGGTCGAGCAGCGCCAGTGAGTTGGCGACGCGGTACAGCGCCATGATGCGCGTGGCCCCGAGGGCAGGCATGCCCCCACGGAACTTCAGCGTCTGCACGCCGGCCTCGTGCATGGCCTCGATCATCGCCTCGTCGTAGCCCTGGGCCTCGAGCCGCTTCTGGCCGGTGGCGCCCGAGTAGGTGGTGGCGATGTTCTCCATGCCGCGGGCCATGAGGTCGTACACGTCGGCCCAGGGCAGGCGAACGAAGCGCTCGCGGCCTCGGCGCAGGTACTTGGGGTCTACGCGGCCGTCTTCGCCCCGTGGAAAGCCCGCCTTGGCCCAGGCCAGCCACCCCTCGCGAACCATGGGGTACTTCACGCGGCGGTCGCCGTAGAAGCGGCGCACCAACGCGAGCCCCTTCTGGCAACAACGGGGGTCCCAGCGGTGGCTCGCCCCGTTGCCCTCGAGGTCGGTGGCCTTGCCGAAGCCAAAGCTCGGGCCCAGGCGCACCATCGTGCCGTTGCGCACGTAGGCGGTGAGGAGGCAGTTGTGGGTGTCGTTCGGCGCGCAGAGGAAGGTAAAGGTGCTGTCGTAGGCGAAGAGGTCGCGGTACACCCGTTCCCAGTCGCGGTTCGGGTAGGCGCGAAGGGGGTTGTCGACCACCGTGGGCTCGAGGAAGTTGAAGGCCAGCGCGCTACTGGGGACGGCGGCGGCGCCCGCAGTCAGCACGCCGAGGAACGAGCGGCGGGAGAAGGTCGACATCGGAAACCTCTTCGAACGGGGTGACTACTTCAGGCTGCCGAGCCACTTCACGAGCTCCGCGCGCTGCGCGTCGCTCATGTCGACCTTGGGCATGATCGTGCCGGGCTTGTAGCCCTGGGGATCCTTCAGCCAGGCGTCCAGGTCGGCGGCGGTGCGGCGGGTGGCCACGCCGTCGAGGGCGGGGCCCACCTGGCCGCCGGCGCCGCCGATGGCGTGGCAGGCCACGCACACCTGGTCGAACAGCGCTGGCCGGGGGCTAGACCCAGCCTGTGCGGGGAGGAGTGTGAGCAGGAACAAGCAGAACACGGGCGCTCCATTGTGGGGAATCACCCCAATGCAACTCCCGTGCCAGACCCCAGGGGCACTTCCGGGCCCCGTTCCGGGGCATTTGGCCCGCACGCCGGGCGTATGTCAACATCGGTCGTTCAGCCGGTGTGTGCTTCTACGACGGGGGCAACACCACCGTGTCGACCACGTAGACGACGCCGTTCAGGGCCGCCACCGAACCGAGGATGGTCGCACCTTCCACCATGACCTTGTCGCCCTCGCGGTGGAAAGTCACCTTGGTGCCGTCCGACATCGCCAGCGTCTTGCCCTCGGTCATCTCGGCGAGGGGCACGATGGGCACGGCGGCGTGGTGTTGGAGGATCTTCTTGAGGTCCCCCTTCTTCTCCGGCTTCAACAAGCCCTCAACCGTGCCCGGGGGAAGCTTGTCGAACGCGGCGTTGGTCGGCGCGAAAACCGTGTAGATGCCGCCCGGGCTGCCGAGGGCATCCACCAGCCCGGCTGCCTGGACGGCCGCCACCAGGGTGCTGTGATCGGGCGAGCCGATCGCCACGTCGAGCACCGTCTTCTCGGCGTCCGTCTTGGGTCGTTTCACGGCAGCGGTGGGCGCGGCCGCCGGCGGCATGGCCAGCTTGCTGGCGGGGGCAACCGGCTCGGACTGGCCGCAGCCGAGGAGGGAGGCGAGGACGAGGCTGAAGAACATGCCGACTCCGGCGCATCGAACCGCCGCGCCGCGGGCTCGCAGCGCTGGGAGCGGTCGTCTGTGCCGACCCCCGGCGGTGCAAGCCCCGTGCCAGCGGCGGCGACGCGGGTCGGGCCTTGGCCCACGACCACGGTGGCGGAGGAGGATGAGGCCGCCCTTGCCCTCGTGCCCGAGCCGGGCCCGACCGCGCACCCTATGTCAACGTGCCATCGGGGCTGATGCGATCGGCCAGCGGGCCGAACCGCCCGGTCACCGGGTCGTAGGCGTGCACCTCCGCCTGCTGCAGGTCGAACCACCAGCCGTGCATCCGCACCTCGCCCGCAGCCAGGCGAGCCGCGATGGGCGCGTAGGTCCGGAGGTGATCCAACTGTTGCAGCACGTTGGCCTGCGAGAGACGATCTGGCAGGGAGAGGTCGTCGTTCAACCTAGTTTCTTCGGCTAGGCGGGCGAGAGAGGGCGCCCCGTGGCCCAGCCAACGCTCGAGGCTCGGGGCGCCATTTGGCACCTCGCCCAGCGCCAGCGCCCGCATGGCCCCGCACGACGAGTGACCGCACACCACCACGTCGCGGACGCCGAGGGCGAGGGTCGCGAACTCGACGCCCGCGCCTGCGGAGGTCTCGGGCGACGAGGCCGGGGGCACGATGTTGCCCACGTTGCGCAAGACGAAGAGGTCGCCCGGGTCGGTGGAGGCGAAGAGGTTGGGCACCACACGGCTGTCGGCACAGGCGATGAACAAGCAGTCGGGGGACTGCCCCAGCGCGAGGTGGGCGAACCGTTCGCGGTAGCCCGGCCGCACGTTGTCGTGGAAAGCGCGGATACCAGCGAGGAGCTTCTGCACGGTGGCCGGCTAACCCCGCGGCAGCGCGGCGCGGCGCTAGTTCTCCACCGGGTGCCCGAACACCGCCTCGGCCCGGCGGCGCTCCTCTTCCTCCCAGCGCCGCAGCTTCGCCTGGCCGCCCCGGTACCGCCGCCAGGCGGCGATCCCCAGCCCGAGGCCGCCGAGCGCGCCCCAGGGGGCAGGGTGCACCAGCCAACGCGCCCAGTCGGTGCTCTCGTAGGGCGCCCGCCACTGCGCGTCGGCCTCGGCCAACGACAGGCCGGTGGCGGCACGGACGCCCTGCTCGGTGCTCCCCCCGGCCGCCATCACGCGCACCAGCTCCCGCAGCGCCGGTTCCCCGTTCCTGCCCGCGATCCAGGCCACGAAGTCGGCGCTCTCGGCGTAGGCCAGTTGCGCCGCCAGCGGATCCAGGGGGAAGCCGCCGGTGAACTGCAACAGCGGCAGCACCCGCCCACCGTAGTCGCCCCGGGCCATGGCCATGGCCCGCTCGGCCGACTCGCCCGCGTAGAACTGCGCCATGCCCTCCTGCAGCCAGCGCGGCACCGGGCGGGCGCCGAAGGCCTGCCCGAGGATCACGTGGACGAGCTCGTGGTCGAGGACAACCTCCAGCGGCTGTGCCGTCCCCGGGCGGATCGACGGCGACTTCAGGAAGACGAGCGCCCACCTCGGCCACGCCGTGCCGTCGGCCCAGTCGGGCGTCTGCCCAGGTTGGAGCGACGAAAATCGTGCCTCGTCGCCGACGAGGTAAACGTCCGCCGTGCCGCCGGGGGCCAGCCCGAGTCGTTTCACCAGCGCGGGGACACTTCTCGCGGCGTGGTTCGCCAGGCGCTTCACCGTCACCGCGTCGTGGGCATCGCCGTGCACGTTGGCGTAGAGCCCGCTCACCGTCGTCCACCCGCCCACCGGCGCCTCCACAGCGGGCCGGTCGCTCGGCGGCGCCTGCGTCCACGCGCTCCCGTCGCCGGCCCCGGCAAGGGTGGAGAGCGCGAGCACCAGGGCGAGCAACATCCCCACAGCCTAGGCACGAGCGGTCCGGAGTCGATAGCCCCGGGCGGTGCCCGCCCTGCTCGCCCGCCTGGACCCGCGCCTCTGGGGGCTGGCCCTGCTGACCGCCCTGGTGCGCGTGGTGCCGATGTGGGCCTGGTGGTGGCGCCCCTGCGTGCGCGACGAGTGTACCTACCGCGACCTCGCCGCCTCCATCCTGCGCGGCGAGGGCATGGTGGGTACCCGCGGGTGGCTCTGGGCCCCCGGCTACCCCGGCCTGCTCGCGGCGCACGGCTGGCTGTTCGGCCGGATGCACACGCTCAAGTGGACCCAACTCGTCGCCGCCGTGCTCGCCTGCGTCCTGCTCTACCGCTTCACGCGCGCGCGCTTCGGCACCCGCGCGGCCACCATCGCCGCGCTGCTCTTCGCCCTCTCCCCCACCCACGTCTTCTACGCGTCGAGCTTCTGGAGCGAGTGCATCTACACCGTGCTGTTGTTCGGGATGGTACAGGCCCTGGCCTGGGCCCGGGGCGAACGCAACGACGGTGAGGGCGTTCGTCACGACACGCCGGGGGCGATGCGCGCGCTGGGGGTGGGCGCGTTGCTCGGCGCCTGCGTGCTGTTCCGGGGGGTGGCCACCTACATGTTCCCGATCGTGGTGGTGGCGCTCGGCTGGGGCCGCTGGCGGGCGCCCGAGTTGCGGGGATCGATCGCCGCCCTGTGCCTCGGCATGGCCCTCGTGGTGGGCCCCTACTCGGCCTACGCCACCGGCAAGTTCGGCGGCTTCGTGATCTCGGATCGCACACTCGGCCAGATGATGTGGCTGGGCAACAACGACTACCCGCCCGTGAGCTTCGACTATGGCAACGGGCTGATCCGCGACGCCGACTTCGACGCGGTCACCGCCACCGGTCGGCCACACTGCGGCATGGTCGACTCGCCCGCGCTCCAGGACGCCTGCGAGATGAAGAAGGGCATCAAGTGGATCGAGCAACACCCGGTGGAGTTCCTCTCGCGGGTGCCCTTGCGGGTGTCGCAGATGCTCACGCCGCACTCGCTGTTGACGCGCAACCTGAGGTCCGGTCGTTGGGGCGGCATGCCGCCGTGGGTCGACGAGGCGATCATCGTCTTGATCCCGTTCTTCTCGGTGACCACGATGCTCGCGGGCACGCTCGGTGCCTTCACCAGGGGGCGCGGCTGGTACCTGGTGGCCGCCGGCGGGATCGTGGCCTACCACGTGGCGGCGATCGCCGGCCTCGCCGGGCTGTCCCGCTACCGGGTGCCGCTGGAACCGCTGTGGATGGTGTTTGCAGGCGCGTTCCTCGCGTCTCCCACCCTGGCCACGCCCCGGTGGCGGGCGGTGGCCTGTGCCCTGGTCACCACGGTGCTACTGGTCTTGATGCTCCGCTTCTTGCCCGTGGCCTGGCCGCGCTGGGGTTCCTGGTGGTAACGCTGTTGCTGGCCTGTACCGGGGGCGCGGCACTGCCACCCGGCGATGCCGCCCGGCCCGACGTGGTGCTCGTCAGCATCGACAGCCTCCGTCCGGACCACCTCGGCAGCTACGGCAACCCCCGCGACGTCTCGCCCTTCCTGGACGAACTCGCGGCCGCCGGGCGCCGCTTCGACAACGCCTGGGCGATGAGCCCCTGGACGCTGCCGTCCCACGTCACGATGCTGTCCGGCCAGGGCCCCCTGGTCCACAACGTCATCGAGGACGACCGGCAGATCCCCGCGGGACTCCCGATGGTCACCGAGGGGATCCGCGCCGCGGGCTACGCCACCGCCGGCTTCGTCTCCACCGTCTACGTCTCGGCCAAGTACGGCTTCGACCGTGGCTTCGACCACTACGAGGACTTCGGCATCGGCGAGGGCACCAACCTCAAGCGGCAAGTCAACGCCGAGCGCGTGGTGGACGAGGCGCTGGCGTGGGCGGAGGGCACCGGGGGGAAGCCCATCTTCCTGTTCGTTCACCTCTACGACGTTCACTACCCCTACCTGCCGCCCGAGCCCTACAACTACCGCTACGACAAGCCGGGCACCAAGAAGTCCACGCGCTACCGCAACTACGCCTTCTACAAGGCCAACCCCCTCAAGCCGAAACAACTCGATCACCAGCGAGCGCAGTACGACGAGTGCATCCGCTACGTCGACGACCAGCTCCGGCGGCTGTCGGAGGCCTTCGCGGCGGCCGGGCGGCGCCCCACCTGGGTCGTCACCGCCGACCACGGCGAGGAGTTCGGCGAGCGGGGTTCCTGGGGCCACGCGCACACCCTGCACCCTGAGGTGATGCGCGTGCCGATGATCGTCACCGGGGTCGCGCCGGCGGTCGTCTCCGACCGCGTGGGCCCAATCGACGTGGCGGCCACCCTCGCCGATGTGGCGGGCGGCAGCTTCCCTTCCGGCGGCGTCAGCCTGCTCGGGAACATTCCCGCCGCCCGCGACTGGCCGATGGAAACTTCGCGCTTCGACACGGCCAAGTTCGGCCTGGTGCACGGCGAGGCGCGGGTGGAGTTCGACGGCGACCACGCCGTGCTCTACGACTGGATCACCGACCCCGCCGAGCGGGCGCCCCGGCCCACCGACCCGGCCTGGGCGACACGGGCGGCGGCCCTCCTCGGCACCCCGTGGACAGCGACGGGCCCGGTGACCACCCCCGCCACGTTGTGGGACGGCCAGGGGCCGGTGGGTCACCAGGTCGATGGCACGGCGCCCTTTGGCGTTTACCCGCCCGACGCAGCCTTGCTCGGACCCGCCACCCGCACCCCGCCCCTGCCACCTCCGCTGGCCCTCGACGCCGCCACGCGCGAACAACTCGAAGCCCTGGGGTACCAGCAGTGAAACTGGAGCGGCGCTGGCTGTTGCTGCGGGTGGCCGTGTGGATCGCGATTGTCGCGTACGCGGTGGCCGTGATCCGGGAGCCCGGCATCACCGACGCGGTGGGCCAGGCCGCGCTGGAGGCCAGCGGCCTGGCACCGCGCCCGGGCTGGGCGCCCATCGAACGGCCCGACACCGCCGTGTTGCCGCCCGGCGAGGGTGACGTGGCCGACGCGCTCGCGATGGCTGCCACACTGGCGACGCCCGAGTGTCACTTCGACGGGCTGCGGCTCGCCCTCGGGCCGGGCGGCCTGGAGGCCGCGTACACCCGCGGCCCGGCGCCGGCCTGTCTCCGGGATCGCCTCTGGGGCCTGCCCTGGCCAGCGACCGCGGCGGTGGAGCTGGAGTTGTAGGGCGGGAGTTCATCCAGCAGAAACACCCGCCCAGACCAGCACTACGCCCCCCCACCGGTACCCGTGTCACCCCCTCGTGGCTGGCGCGCACCCTCCCGTTCCGGTCGCGCCACGCGAACGAGCTCCATCGTCTCCCAAATCCAGTCGAGACGTTCCTCGGGCGACAACGCGAGCAGCGGCTGCTCGAGGTGACCGTCGAACAGGGGATCGACGGACCGGCGGTCGGGCATCCGGTTATCGCGTGACACGGAGCAACTCCTCGAGATCCTCGATGTCCCGCAGGTCGACTCTTCGCGGCGGCGTGACGCCCGACTTGGCGACGATGAGGTGCCGCTTGGACGAGACCAGGACACGACGTCCGTCGATATCGAACGCGTCGGCATCGGCGGCCAACTCATCAAACGACAACGGGTAGTTCAGGAACACATCGACCGAGAACGCGCCGCTGCGAGCGACCAACGTGTAGACGACCGCGTGCTTCTCCTCGACCCAGGCGCGCCGACGTTCCGCGTCGAGGAGGGCTTCCAGCGGTTCGGGTACGCGGGGGCGAAAATCGAGGGCCCGGGCGACCCGGACGAGCGCCTCGAGGTCGGGTGCCTCCAAGGCCACGCGAATATCGAGGTCGTGCGTGGTCCGGGCGACCCCCTGGAGGATGCAGGCCACACCACCGCAGACGACGAACCGCACGTTCCCGTCGGCCAGCGCCACGATCGTCCTGCGAAGGAGGTTGTCGGCCACGCCCAGGGTGTATCCGAGTAACGAATCGCCCGCTGCTCGATGGCCCGCCCGCAGCGGGGCACGGTGGCCCAACGTCGGCCATCCCGCCCGGCCCCGCGACGGAGTTCCCCAGCCCGACCCTGCGCCATTCCGCCGCATGTAACGTCGTCTGGCCGACTTGCGGTCGGGGCCGCGACGTACTAGCCGCCCCCCATGCTAACTTCCCCCTTTGTAAGCGGTGAGAGTGAGCGGGTGGCTTGCAGCGCGGCGGTGGCGGTGGGCGCCCGGGGTACCATGGCGTTCGGCACGATCCGCGGCGTGGCGGGCGACCGCGTGGTGGTCGAGGTGGCGGCCGACCTGGCGGCGGGCGAAGCGGTCGAGCTCAAGATCGACCTCAGCCCGGCCCCGGGCACCGCGCTGGCGCGAGGCACGGTGCTGCGCTCCTTGCTCGTGGCCGATGGAGAGGCCGCCCGCTACTCCGTCCGGGTCGACAGCGTCGCCGACGCCGACGTGGCGCGCTGCGCCGACTGGCTGGAAGCCATCCGGCTGGGCGGTACCATGTCGACCTTCAGCGGCATCGACGAGGGCACCAGCAGTCGCGACAGCGTGACGGCTGCGCTCCGCGACGCCGCACGCCGTCCCAGCTCCCGCGGCTAGCAACGCCGCCCGAGGGCGCCTACGGCTTCGGGTCGGGCAGGGGCGGCAGCGCCTGCAGGGCCATCCACAGGGCCGTGATCTCGGTGTCGGTCATCTTCTGGCCGTACTTCGCAATCATGTCCATCGGCACGCCGGCCTTGGTGCCGTCCTTCTTGATGCCCTCGCGCATCAGCTTGCGGAAGTCGACCTCGGTCCACGCCCCGAGACCGTCGGCGTGGGGCGTGATGTTCGCCGCGGGCAGCCAGTCGGGCGGGCCCCCGGGCACGGGGCCACCGGTGAAGGTGGCCTGGTGGCAGCCCGAGCACACGATGAGCAGGTGTTTTCCGAACGCCGCCGTGGGCGCCGGCTCGGGCGGCAGCACGAGGTGATCCCCTTGGCGCGGGCCGATCATGTCGGCCGCGTAGCGGATCTCGCCCGCCGCCATCAAAACCGCGCCCAGGGGGCCAAGTTCCAGCCCGGGGACGACGTTGTCGACCGGCGGCATGGACTGGATGTAGGCCACGACGTCCGACAACTCCTGGTCGCTCATGTCCACGAAGTCGCCTGACGGCATCGGCCCGCTCTTCCCGCCGGGGTTGATGCCGTGGCGCACCTTGCGGTCCCAGTCCGCGGGCGTGTACTTGGCGACCACGCCGCCCTTGCCCGCCGTGAGGTTCGGGCCGAGCACGCGGCCGATGGCCGGGTCGTCGATCATCGTGCCGCCGCCGAAGTTGTCGCCGTGGCACTCGATGCAGGCGAAGCGGGACTCCACGAGGTGCTCACCGCGGGCCACCGCGCGTTCCCCGGCGATGGCGTCGAGATCCACGCCTTCCAGCGGGTACACCGGCGCGGCCGGGTCCACCGGCGCGGCCGGGTCCACCGGCGCGGCGCGCTCGGCGCGCAGCGCGGCCACCTCCGCCTCCGAGAGCGGCCATGGGATCGCCAGCTCAACCTGGTGCGCGTCGTAAGTGCGCGCCATGTAGGCAGCGTTCTTCTTCCCGACGAAGTACGACCCACTCAGGCCGCCCACCACCAGCAAGCCCAGCACCACGCCGGCACCTTTCAGCAACTTCGAAGCGAAACTCGACATCACCAACCCGGGAGCGCGCGGATGCTACCACGCGCGCGTTCCCTACTCGCACTCCCCGCTGCCCACCACCGCGGCTGCACCGGACCAGCCGTGGAAGGGCCGCGCCTGCTTCACGAACAGCGCCGGGGTGCCGGGGGTGTCCTGGTCGTCGAACTTCCACTCCACGTCCATCGCCCACCAGGAGCCGTCGGTCGACCCGTAGGCCGGCGCGAAGAAGGTGTTGATCGCGTCGAGGGCGTCGGCGAGGGCCTGCGACTCGTCGCGGCTCAGCACCGTCTCCCCTTCCTCGATGAAGCTCGAGTGTAGGATGTAGACAATGGGCGAGCCCGTCTGGTAGTAGTAGTGGATGTAGGCATCGGGCACCACCCCCTCGTCGGGCAATACAACGTCGTAGTCCAGGTACTGCGCATTGACATAGAACGCAGGCTCCAGGCCCGAGGCATCGTAGATGTTGCCCGTGATGGCCACACCATTGGCCTCCTCCTCCTGGAACTGCGGGTGCACCAGGAGCGCCATGCCCACGTCGAGGTGATCCATCGAGTAGTACTCCCGCTCCTCGTAGGCGCGGGGGTTCCAAACCTGCGACCACACCTTCTTCACCGCCCACTCGATGCTGTCCTCGTCGGGGTTGCTCACCTCGGGGTCCCCGGTCTCCG
>CAYHRZ010000012.1:0-25950 GCA_964359125.1 uncultured Klebsiella sp.
TTGGTCACAGCGCTGAGCTGCTGGTCCGGGCAGGCGGCGAACAACAAGACGGCGACCATGGACGCTCCCACGCGGCTGCATCGTACCGCGGTCGGGCCGGTGCCGAAACCGTGATCCGAAAGTCGTCGTCTCCGGGGGCGACGGCTACCGCTCCACGACCTTGGCCATGAACAGGCGGCGATCCGTCCGGAAGCTGCCGTCGTTGCGGCGCGCGGGGACCTCCATGTACACGCCGGTGTCGTCGAACCCCATCTTCTTGTACATCTCGTAGGTGGCGTTCTTCTGGGCGCTGGTGCGCATGATGATGTGGTCGTAGCGCTGGTCGTCGAGGAGTTCGACCCGCAGCGCGATCAGCTGGTTGCCAAGGCCGGAGCGCCGGTACTGCAACATGACGCCCAGTTCGGCGAAGTAGTAGGTGCGGTCGATGGGCAAGAGCCCCCGGATCTCACGCACGACGTCGGGCTTGGCCGACACCGGGTAGGCCATGGCGAAGCCGCCCACGACGCCCGACTCGCGTACCGCCAGGAGGGTGATGTTGTCGGTGATGCGGAGGGCGCGCTGCAGGACGGCGCTGGCCTCCTCCGAGGAAAATCGCTCGTTGTAGGGTGGTTCCGACCAGATCTCCTGGTAGGCGCCCGCGAACGCGGGTAGCCACGGCTCAGCCTCGGCGAGCTTGTCGATGCGCAGGATGCGCAGTCCGTCGTCGCGTTCAGCCACGATGTGCATGGGGGTAGCCTACCGCACCCTCAGGCCGCGAACACTACGGTCGCGACCACCCGGCCGTCCAGGCGCCCCACGCGCACCCGCAGCGGCGCGCCGCCGAGCGCGACGTGCGCAGCGGCCGCCTCCCCGGTGAGGTGGACCGAGAGGGTGCCGCCCGCACGGGACCAGTTGGCGCCTCCGGGGTCGAGGACGTCCACGTCGAGCGGGGAGAGGGCCATGCCCTTCCCGAGGGCCTTGAGCACGGCCTCCTTGATCGCCCACACCGCCGTGCGGGCCGTGTCGTCGGTCGCCCACGCGCGCTCGCCTTCCGTGAACCACGTTTGCACGAAGCTCTCGCCCCGGGGCGCCACGGGCTCCATGTCGGTGCCCACGTGGGCCCCGTGCACCGCCACCGCCAGCGCCTCGCCGTCGACGTGCGTGATGCTCACCTCCACGTCGACCGCGCCCCGCACCACCGGCTGTCCGGACGCCTCGCGGGCCACCGTGAACGCCAGGCCGGGGGCGAGCGCGGCGACGGCGCGGTTGGCGGCGAGTTGCCCGGCGAGGCGGTCAGCTTGTCGCTTGGCCGTGCCCCGGCCGGTCAGGGCCTCTGTCTCGTCGGCCGGTAGCCGGTCACGGGCCTCGGCGGCCTCGGCCGTGCCGGTACTGGGCCAACCCCCCTCGGGGGGCACGAAGCGGGCCCCCTCGTCGAGCGGGCCTTTCTCCACCATCCGGAACCCGCGCACCCGCATCACCCGGCCCTCGGCACCGTCGACGTCGATGTCGTACGCGCCCCCGCGTCGAGACACCAGGACGTTGAGCGGGTCACCTTCCACGACGGGACGCACCAGTTCGACGGCGTCGATCGCCGAGGGGAGCGCCATCACGCCGTCGATCACCATGCGGTGCAAGCCGGCGGCTTGGAAGGCGGCCTCGAGCACCAGCGGGTCGGAGACGAGGCCCTCGGCGATGGGCGCGTGCTCCACCGCGGCCTCGGCCATCAGGCCCCCCACGGCGATGGCCTCGGCGGCGCGGAGCACTTGGAAGCGCGGCCCGTGGAAGAACCGCCGGTAGATCTCTTTCTGCGCGAGGCGCTCTTCGGGGAAGAACGAAGGGGGCAAGGCCGATAAGAGTGGCATCTCGGCGAGCTGGATGCGTGCGGAAAAGTGTTCTGTCGTCGCGATGCGACCATTCTTCAGCACCCGCGAACTCCGGAGGGTGACGTCGTAGCCGTCGTCTCCGTCGGGGTGGGCGTTCACCTCGATGTCTACGGCATCGTCGCGGTGGACCTTCAGCGGCGCCGAGAAGGTGACGTCCTCGCAGCCGCAGTAGCGGCCACGGGGGTTCGCCGCCAGCGCGGCGGCGATCATCAGCTCGAGCCCGATCACCCCCGGCAGCACCGGCACGCCGTCGATGGCGTGGTCGACGATCCACTCGTCGGTCGCCACCGACATGCGTCGACGGGCCCGGGCGCGGTCACCGACCAGCTCGACGGTGTCCAGGAACGGGTGGAGGGCGGGGGCTTGGAAGTCGCCCAGCCCACCGGCCACGACCACCTCGCCGGTCACGCCGGCGGCCACCAACTCGCAGAGCAGGCGGCTGCCCGCCTCGGGGGGCAGCAACTCCACCCCGCGCGCAGTCAGCAACTGCTCCATGCCGCCGCGCACGGCCATGCCCACGCCGCCCCAGGCGGTCCAGGCCACGTGCAACGAACGCGGCCGCAGTTGGCACACCTGGGCCATCGCCTCGTTGGCGGCGGCATAGTCGACCTGCCCGGCGTTGCCGAATCGGCCGGCGATGCTCCCCATCGACACGAAGAAGGTGGCGGGGTCGAGGGCCTGGGCGAGCGCCAGTCCGCCTCGCGCCTTCCCGTCGAAGACGCGCCGGAAGGCCGCCTCGTCCTTGTCGGGCAGGAGCCGGGACTCCTCGACGCCCGCGCCGTGCACCACGAGGTCGAGTCGGGGGTGCTTGGCCCGGAGGTCGTCGCAGAGGCCGCGGACCGCGTCGACGTCCGCGAGGTCGATGGCGTAGACCTCCACGGTGGCGCCGAGTTCCACCAGGGCCGCGACGTTCGCGCGCGCCTCCTCGGCCACGCGGAGCGGCCGCAGGCCGTCCTCGACGAGCTTGGGGGTGACGCGCTTGCCCGCCGCCGAGAGCATGTCCTTGATGCGTTCGCGGGCCACGGCCTCGTCGAGGGGCGCGTCGGCGGGCGCGCTCCGGGCGAGCAGCCAGAGGGTGCATGGCCCGCGTCGCGCGATTTCTCGCGCCACCTCGGCGGTGATGCCCCGGGTGCCGCCCGTGAGCAGCACCACCGGGTGCGCCGGCCACTGCCCGTCGGTCGGCACGGGCTCGACCGCCAGGGCGGCCACCTCGCGCTGGCCGGGACCGATCCAGGATTCCACCGCGCGGTCGGCCTCGCCCAACTCGTCGACCACGCCGCGGGCGGCCTCCACCACGTTCCAGCCCGGGGCCAGGGTGACGACCCGCGCCTTGCACGCCGGCCACTCCCTCCCCAGCGCCTTGCACAGCCCCGCCCGGGCGCCACCGTCGCGGGCGCCGAGGAGGTCGGTCGCGGGCGCCAGCACGCAGAGCCACTGCCGGGGACGCTCGCCGTCGAGCCGCTTGGCTTGGAGGAAGGCCTCCTCGACCGGGAGTCCGCAGTCGATCACCACGTCGGGTTTGCCCTCCATCCGGGCCCCCGCGGCGTGCACCTCGTCGCGGAGCGCGGTGGCGAGGTCGCCGCCGCCGAGTACCCAGACCACCTGGCCTCGCAGCGTGCTCACCGGCAACTGCACGTGGCTGACGCGCAGCACCCGCCTCACACGGAAGTCGTCTGGCAACGCCCCGGGGTCGGCGGGCGCTGGCACGGTCGCGACGTCGACTGCCGCCGGGGCGTCGTTGTCCCCTGGCGTGCTGGCGTCGTCGACCGGCGCCGGGGCGTCGTCGTGGCCGGGGGTGGTGGCCGGTGACGTCGCGGCGGGGGGTGCCTTGGCCACGGGCTCGCCGGACGGTCTCGCCGGGGGCGATGCGGCCACCCGCTCCGCCATCCACCCTGCGAGCTTCTCGACCGTGGGGTAGTCGGCGAGTTTGAAGTTGTCGTCGCGACCGAGACCGTAGGCGTCACGCACCTCGGCGAAGATCTCCGCCTGCTTGACGGTGTCGATGCCCAGGTCGGCCTCGAGCTCGTAGCCGGGGTCGATCTCGGAGGGGTCGTAGCCGGTCTTCGCCGCCACCACGGCCACGAGTTTCGCCAGCACGTCGTCGCGACCGGGGGCCGATGACCCGTCGGGCGGTGCCGGCGGCGGCTCGGGGGCCCCGGGGGCAACGGCCGCGCCGGCGTCGGCGCCCACCCGGTCGGCCATCCAGCCCGCGAGTTTCTCGACCGTGGGGTAGTCGGCGAGCTTGAAATTGTCGTCGCGACCGAGACCGTAGGCGTCGCGCACCTCGGCGAAGATCTCGGCCTGCTTCACGGTGTCGATGCCCAGGTCGGCTTCCAACTCGTAGCTGGGGTCGACCTCCTCGCGCCCGTAGCCGGTCTTCGCCGCGATGACGCCGAGGAGGCGGTCGAGTACCTCTTGTCGCGACACTGATGCGCCCTGTCCCCCGGATGGCGCCGTCGTGGCGGGGGTGCGCGCGGGCTCGACGGGCGCCGCTGTAGCGACGACCGTGCGATCCACGACGAGGCGCAGTTGCCGGTGTTCGACCACCAGGGTGCCCGGGCCGCCGCCTGAGGCGGTCAACCACGCCTCGTGTCGCGAGGCGTTCGCCACCCGCTCGTCGCCGTGGGCCACCTTCTTCCACGCCGCCAGCGCCAGTTGCGAGCCGAAGCCCGCCGCGAGGCGCAACGCGTACTTCACGTCGTAGTGACCGCCCTTGCTGAGCGTGAGGTTGCCGAGGTCCGGGTCCGGCTCGCGCAGGTTCGGGATGGGCGGCACCTGCTGGTACTGCAGGGCCTTGACCGCCACCGTGTCTTCGATCCCGGCGCCCATGGGGTGGCCGGTGAAGCCCTTGGTGTTGGCCACCACGATGCGGCTCGCAGCGGGGCCGAAGGCGTGGGGCAGGCTCGCCATCTCGGCGGCCGCCGACCCACCCCGCGCGGGGGTGTAGGTCTCGTGGGAGAGGAAGACGCAGGCACTGGCGAAGGCGTCGTGGCTCACGCCGGCCCGGGTGACGGCCCGGTCCACCAGCGTCTTGACCTCGCGGGAGATGTGCTCGGCGTCGAGGCGCGTGCCGTGGAAGGCGGAGTTGGCGATGTGCGCGCCCAACAGTTCCGCGATGGGTACGATGCCGCGTGCCTCGGCGGCGGCGGTGGTCTCGAGGACCAGCCCGCAGGCGCCCATGCCGAGAATCATCCCGTGGCGGCGACGGTCGAAGGGTAGCGCCGCCTCCTCGACCTTGTCCTTTGTGGTAGCCGCGCCGGCGGCCATGAATCCCGCGCCGATCCACTCCAGGAGCGCTTCGCTGGTCACGTCGTCGGCGCCAACGACGATCACCCGTTCGCAGCGACCGGCGCGGAGCCAGTCCTCGGCCACCGCGATGGCCTGCGTCGTGCTCGCGCACGCGGCGTTGAGCTGGGTGTTCGGGCCGCGGGCGCCGAGGAACTGCGCCAGTTGGCTGTGGCCCATGGCCAGGACCTGGAACAGGAAGCGACGGTCGAAGTGCCCCTCGCCGTCGTCGGCGTTCTCCGACAACTTGCGGACGAGTTGGTCGTAGCCGGGGAAGGCACTCGCGAAGATGATGCCGGTCGTGTCGCGCAGAGACTCGGGGAGCCCCCACCCGGTCGCGACGTCCTTGCCCGTCGTCGTCTTCCTGAACGTGCGCACCAGCGGGATGCGGGCGTCGCGCCGGGCCTCGAGGGCCGCCGCGAAGGCGAGCTGGGTGGTGATGTCGAGGCTGCGAGCCAGCCCGGCGTCGACGCCGTAGTCGGCGACGAGGTCGAAGTGGGCCTTCTGCCCGGCCAACCGGATGACCTGGTCGCGACTCGACACGCCGAGGAAGCTGCCTTCGCCGGTGACCGGGTCCTTGGTGAGGCGCACCAGGTTCTTGGCCACGAACCGGTCCTGGTTCGCCTCGCTCACCGCCGTGATGCGATTCTCGCCGCGGAGCATGCGCTGCAGGCCGTCGGGTTCGAACACCTCCGTGCCCCCGGGCAGGCCCACCGAGGCGCCGGTGCACACCACGCGCAGTTCGCTGGCGCTGGCGCTCGACCGGGTCGAGGGCGCAGGTGGCGCGCTGGTCGGCACCGCCAGGGGACGGGGGGCCTCGGGCACCACGCGAGCCGAGGCGCTGGCGTTGGCCTGCTGGAACGCCGTCCAGGCGGCGCCGAGGAAGCCCTGGAGGGCGGGGAGCATGGCGTGGGCGAAGGCAGGGCCATCCAGCTGTCCCGCGCCGCTACCCGCGATCTCGGCGAGGAACCGTGCGGCACTGTCGGCGGGCAAGACGGGTGCACCGTAGGAGGGAACGCCGTCGAACACCGGCGCAGGGGCCGGGGTGGCGTGGGCGGCGCGGCGCTCGGGCACACTGGCGGGCCGGGTCGACCCGAGCCGCCGGGCTGCGTAGTCGGTGAGTTGTTGCAGCGTCCGGTGCTGCCCCATCCGGAAGTCGGGGTCGGGGTCCAGGCGCAACCGCTCGCGCACCTGGCCGATGATGTCCGCCAGTTTCACCGTGTCGATACCGAGGTCGGCCTCCACGTCCTGGTCGAGGGCCAACGCTTCCACCGGGATGCCCGTGCGGTGCGAGACGATCGCCATGATCTCCCGTTGCACCTCGGGCGTGCTGACCAGCCGCCCGGGCGCCGACGAGGGCGCCGCGTGGTGGGCCGCGAGCGCCGCGGTTGTTGACCGCCGGGGCTCGGCGTCGGCGAACAGGTCGGTGGAGCGCGCCGGGGCCGGGGCGACCGGGAAGCCCAGCGCGTAGAGTTCGGCCAGCGCGTCGAGGAACGACAGCACCCCACCCCGTTTGGGCTGGTTGGTGTACAGGGCGCGGTGGGGGCGGTGTTTGAGGATCGCCACCACGAATCCCGAGAGCGCCCGCTTCGGTCCGCACTCGACGAAGATCCGCGCGCCGTCGTTGTACATGCGCTCCACCTGCGCAATCCACTCCACCGGGGCCGCAACCTGCCGGGCAAGGTTGTCGATGATCGCCTCGCGGGCGCCGGGGCCCGTGGGGTAGTAGCGACTGTCGACGTTGGTGGTGATCTTCCGGCGAGGTTCGTGGATGTCCAGGCGTTCGAGCACCCGCTTGAGCGGCGCGCTCGCGGGCGCGACGATGCGGCTGTGGAAGGCGTGGCTCACCGGCAAGGGGTACACCGTGATGCCGCGCGACTTGAACAACTCGCTCGCGGCCTCCACGGCGTCAGAGTCGCCGGCAATGACGGTTTGCCCAGGCGAGTTCTTGTTTGCGGGCACGACGTAGCCCGGGACCTCCGCGAGCACCTCCATCACCACGTCGGCGCCTGCGGCGATCCCGGCCATCTTCCCGAAGTCGTCGAGTTTGACCGCGGCCATCTCGCGACCCCGGGCGCTCACCGCGAGCAGCGCGTCGCGGAAACTGAGGATGCCCGCCGCCACTGCCGCGCCGTACTCGCCGAGGGAGTGCCCCGCGACCATGTCGGGGCGCACGCCCCAGGCGCTCAGCAAGCGCAGGATCGCGATGTCGACGGTGAGCGTGGCCGGCTGTGAGATCGCCGTGTCGCGCAAGGCCTCGAACTGCTCGTCCTCCGTCAACGAAGCGTCGCGCCGGATGAACGAGGTGAGCGGGCGACCCAGGAGGGGGGCCATCACCTCGTCGGCCTCGCGGAAAGTGTCGGCGACGAGCGGGTATTTCTCGGCAAGGTCCAGGCCCATGTCGATGTACTGGGACCCCTGCCCGGTGAACACGAACGCGAGTTGGCCGTCGGAGGGCACGTCTTCCAGCGCGATGCCCCGCTGGCGCACCAGGTCGTAGCCCTTCCCCTTCCGCACCGCCGCGATCACCTTCTCCACTTGCGAAGCGCGTTCCGCGTCGTCGGCCGCCGCGGCCGCCACGCGCAGCGGGGCGCTGGGCTCGTAGGGCGCCATCTCGCCGCGCTCGACGAGGGCGGTGCAGCGCTCGATCAACTCCTCGGGGGTGTCGGCGGAGAGCGCCCAGAGGCCCTGGGGCACCGGCACGCTCGCGACCGGGAACCGCTCGGTCGCAGCGGCCACCGACGCCGGGCTGGCCGGGGCCGCGGGGAGGAAGTTGGGCGCAGGGACGTTGGCTGCTCGTGGCCGCGCCGCGACCCGGAGGGACCCGGGCTGGTAGCCCTCGAGGACCATGTGGAAGTTCGTGCCGCCGAAACCGAAGGAGCTGACTCCGCAGAACCGGCTTTTTTCCGCCTCCCATGCCTCGGGCCGCGTCTGCACCTGGAGGGGCACGACGCCGAGGTCGATGTCGGCGCGCGCGGTGCGGTAGTTGATGCTGGGCAGCAAGACCCGGTGGTGCAGGGCGAGCGACGCCTTGATCGCGCTGGCCGCGCCCGCCGCGCTCTTGAGGTGCCCGATGTTGGACTTGATGGAGCCGATCCGCGCTGGACGGCGTCGCCGGCCCGGGCCCACCAGTTCGGTGAGGGCCTCGGCCTCCACCTTGTCGCCCACCACGGTGCTGGTCCCGTGGCACTCGAAGAGGTCCACGTCGGCCGGGTCCACGCCCGCGTTGTCGTAGGCGCGGTGCAGGGCGCGTCGCTGTCCCTCTGGGTTCGGGGCGGTGATGCCCTTGCCCTTGCCGTCGCTCGACGCACCGAAACCACGGATGATGGCATATATCCTGTCGTTGTCGCGGATGGCGTCAGAGAGACGCTTGACGACCAGGATGCCCACGCCCTCGCCCATCACGAAGCCATTGGCCCCGGCGTCGAAGGGACGGGACCCGTCGGGAGACAGCGCGCCGATCTTGCAGAACTTCGCGTAGGTCGCGACCCCCATCGACCGGTCGGCGCCACCGGTGAGCGCCATGTCGAAGTCGCCGTCCTGCAGCCCCTTGACGGCGGCCTGCATGGCCGCCATCGAGCCTGCGCACGCGGCGTCGGTGGTGAAGTTGGGACCGCCGAGGTTCAGGGCGTTGGTGATGCGACCGGCCACCACGTTGGCCAGCTCGCCGGGCATGGAGTCTTCGGTGATCGGGGGAAGATCGCGTTTGAGCTCGACCTCGTAGGCGGCCAGGATCGCCGCCCGGCTGTCCGCCGGGAGGGCGGCGAAGCCGGGCACTTCGCCCAGCGCGGCGCGCAGCGCGGGGAACATCACGCGGAGCGTGTACTCGTCGGTGATCTCGCCCCCCATCGAGTTGCCGAGGATGGTCGCGACCCGCGAGCGATCGTAGTCGCGCGCCTCGCCGTAGCCGGCGTCGTCGAGGGCGTCGGCGGCCGCCTCCAGCGCCATCTGTTGGATGGGATCCACCAGCCGCGCCACGGACGGGGGGATGCGGAAGCGCCGGGGGTTGAACGAGAAACCCGTCACGAACCCGCCGATCTTCGCGTAGGTCTTGTCGGGCGCGGACTTGTCGGGGTCCCAGTACAGCGCCGGGTCCCAGCGCTGCCGCGGCACTTCGATGATCCCGGAGAAGCCCGCCTGGAGGTTCTCGAGCAGGGCCGCCGCCGAGAACGAGCTGGGGAAGCGGCAGCCGAGGCCTACGATCGCCACCGGCTCGTGGCGACCCACGCCCACCTCCTCGACCGGCGCGGCACTCGGCGCGGGCGGGGGGGGCCGGACCTCGACCCGCGGTCGCCGGCCCCCGTAGGCGGCGAGGAGGGCGGAGAGGTCGGGGTAGCGGCGACCCAGCGCCGGCGCGTGCAACAGGCCGCTGCCACCCGGCCAGGCCACGGCGAAGGGGTCGCAGTCGTCGTGGAACAGGCCCGCGGCCACCGCCGCCAGCGGCTCGCCGCCCGCCACGCGGCGGTGGGCCTCCGAGGCCAGCGACGCGACGAAGTTCTGGTGGCCCACCCGGCGGAAGTCGGCGGCCACGAGGCGGTCGAGGCGCCGCGCGAGCGAGGTCGGCAGTCGAAAAAAGTGCGCCAACACGTCGGAGAGCACGATGCCGTCGACGTCGGGGCGCGTCACCTCCGGCGGGTGCGGCCAGTCGACGAGGACCGGGGTCTTCCCGCGGAAGAGGGGCACCAGTTCGCGCACGTCGGCGGTGCCGGCGCGCCCACCGCTGCCCACGCCGCGGAGGTAGACCCCCGCGAAGCCCTCGGGCACCGGCGTGCCGTCGATCCGCTCGATCCAGGTGGGCCGAGACGGGTGAGGCGGGCCGGACTCGACGACCAGCGGCCCGCCCCCGGGGGCATCCTGGGCGACCGGTACGCGGACCCAGGCGTTGCCCGGGTCGGCCGCGTCGCTGCCGAGGTCGACCACCGGCACGGCCCCTGCGGCCACGACGAGGCCCGCCAAATCGGCGCGGGCGGCGGGCAACAACGCGAAACAGCGCGGCTCGGGCATGACCCTGGGCTCCCAGCGAGGCGGGCCGGACTATCGCAATGCTCGACAGGGTGCGAATGAGCGCACGTTCACCCTATGTTACGCACGGCGGGAGGCGACCCATGCTCCTGCTCCCGCTGTTGTTGTCGTTGTCCATCCCCCACGCCGAGGCGGCCACGGGGTACCGCCTGTCCAAGCGGGTGAACCTCCGCTACCAGGACGTCATTGTCACCCATGACGGCACACGCTGGTGCGGGAAGATCGTCGCCCGGGGCGACGTGTACCGGATTCGCCTCGAAGGCCAGTCCGAAATCGCGATTCCCAAGGAAAACATCACCTCGGTCACCCGCGAGCTCAACCCGGAGCTCGTGCACAACGGCCAAGTGACCCTCCGCGTCACGCCGGGCGTTGAAGCAGCCTTTGTCATCGCCGACGAGAATGGCGGCCCGCAGTACGGGCTCTTCACCGAGGCGGCGCTGGGCGTGAACTTCGGCGGCAGCTTCGAGCCCGAGGTCACCCTCACCATGACGCCGGTGGGTCCGGATGACGGGCGTACAAACTTGGAGCTAGGCCTCGGACTCCGGTACTACATCCAACCCGACAACAAGACCAAGGCGTTCACCAACACGCAAATCATCATGTATGGGTCGCGCGGCGACCTGGGCTTGCGAACCGGACCTGGATTTACATGGGACATCGGTCAGAACTTCGGCTTTGGCATCCACCAGGGGGTCACGCTGCTCATCCAGGACGACCCCGAGGCGGTGGCCGTGGGGTACCACGTGGGCTTGACAGGGCAAGGGCGCTTCTGATGTAATGGATTAACTATCACGCTCGTGGTAGTGCTTCCACTCGGGCGCCGATGACCTTTCCCGCCAACACCGCGCACCTTTTCCTCGCGCACCACCGGGTGCTGGTGGTGGACGACGAGCCGCTGAACCTGCAGGTCTTCGAGTTCAATTTCGGTCCCGAGTTCACGCTGCTCTTCGCCAACGACGCCGAAGAAGCCCTCGCCATCCTCCGAGAGCAGCGGGTGGCGGTGGTGGTCGCGGATCACCGGATGCCGGGCATGTTGGGCCTCGACTTGCTCACGTGGGTGGCCGAGCACCAGCCACAGGTCGTGCGCATCTTGTTGACCGCCCACAGCGACGTGCCGCTGTTGCTCGATGCCACGAACCGGGGGATCCTCTTCCGTTACGTCCCCAAGCCCTGGGACGCCGACACCATGCGCCAGGACTTGCTCCTGGCGATCGAGCGCCACCTGATGGAAGACGAACACCAACGCCTGCAGGCGGCGGCCGCGCAGAGCGCGCATGCCCCCGCCGCGGTCGCGTCCGCGCTGCTCGGCGACCTCGAACCGCTGGCGGTCGAACTGGCCTCGGCGAGCAACGCCCTGGACGCCGGCGACACCGTCGCCGCGGTGGGGCGCCTGGAGAGCGCGCACGGCGCCCTGGTCGCGCTCAACGGGGACCTCCGGCGCGCCGCCGCCGCCAGGGCTCGCCCGTTCGCGCCGGTCGACGTCAACGAGGTCTGCCTCGCCGCGCTGCAGTCCCTGCGCTCGCGCATCGACGCACTCGGCGTGGCCCCGGAGATCGTGCTGGACGTCAACCTCCCGCGGGCCGAGGGTGCGCGGGACGACCTCGTAGAAGCCACGTTGGCGCTCTTGCGAAACGCCCTCGACGCGCTGGAGCGCACGCCGGGCACGCGGACATTGAGGCTGTCGAGCGAGGCCACGGACGACGGCTGGATCCGGGTGCAGGTCACCGACGGCGGTCCAGGTTTCGGCGGGGTGGCGTGGCAACGCGCCTCGCGGAGTTTCTTCAGCGCGGCTGACCGGCCGGGCCTGGGCCTCGCGGTGGCCCGGGCGGTCGCCCTCGCGCACGGGGGACGGTTCTCCGTGCAAGACGTCGGGCCGGGCGGAGGTGCCCAGGTGTCGGTGTTCTTGCCCCCCCTGGCCCCGGAGTAAGTCGATGGCCAACGGTGCTCTCCCCCGGCGCATCAACCCGCGCCGTCGAACTATTCTTCGTCTCGAAGCTGGTAAGTTCGACCGGGAGCGGGTCGTCAACGTCTCCGCGAACGGCATCTTCGTCGAGGGGCACCAGATGCTCGGCGCCGAGAAGGGGGTCATCTGGATTCCCGGCGACGACCGACCGCTGGAACTGAAGTTCCGGGCCACCTTCGCCCGCGCCCAGGGTGTCGGCATCCAGTTCGATCCTTCCGACCGTCGCACCCGGCAGCAGATCCAGGCCTACGTCACGCACCAGCGCGAGCAGGAGCGGCTCGAGGGCATGGAGCGCCGTCTCAACAGCGGCCAGGCGGTGAACCTCAAGCCGCTGAACGAGGAACTGGGCACGCGGACGGTGCTTCGGCCGCTGGAGAAGAGCGGGGCGGCCGTGGAGGTGTTCAGCGCCGTCGACGGCAGGCCCCTGGCCGCACGGATCGCCGCGGTGGATCCTGTCAACGCGCGGTTGAGCGTGCTGCTCGAGGCGAGCGACGCCCTCGGCCGGGTGGACGTGCCCGGCGAGTTCGACGAGGTTTTCCTGGTCCTGCGGCAGGGCGGGGTGGCCTACCTCGCCGACACGGTGGTGGAACGCACCTCCGGCGTGCTCTCCTCGGTGATGCTGCCCGAGCGGCTGTTCCTCCCGGAGCGTCGTCTCATGGAGCGCGACCTCGCGCCGCGCGGCGCCGTGCTCCGCTTCGAACTCGACGGGCGCACGGTGGTCGCGGAGATCGACCAGTACGACGCCAACGGCCTCGCCGCCCAGTTGTGGACCGCCGACGCCCGAGCGCTGGGGAAGTTGGAGCGGGTCGAGGGGGCCCGCTTGGCGCGGCCCGGCGGCGAGCAAGCGCTCGAGCCCCTCCGGGTGGTGTGGAAGGCGCGGGAGGAGCAGGACGGCCGGGTCCGCATCGGTTTCCAGCGCATGCTCGATCGCGCCCCCGTCCCGGTGGAGTCTCTGGGGTTCGATAGCGCGCGACCCAACCGGTTCTTGCGGGCCTTCGCGGGCGTTCAACACGTCGTCGGTGGCTTCCTCGGCCGGATCGGCCTCGGCCAGGCTGCGCCGGCACCCTCGGTTTGGACGGTGCCCGACGCGGACGGTCGCCCGCTGGTGGCGCTGGTGAACGCCAGCTTCGACCCCGACCGTCCCCCTCCCGGCCCCGTGGCCCTGGTCATCTTGCCCCCGCCGTTCGCGCGGCGGAAGGAAGTCCTCGCCCCGGTGGCGCTCACCCTCGTGGAGTCGTTCCGGGCGGCAGGCGCGCACGTGTTCGTGGTGCGTTACGACGGCATCAACCACGTGGGCGAGTCCTGGAAGGACGAGTTGTCGAGCGGGCCCGACGGCGCGATGCTCCACTGGACGCTCGGCCAGACGGTCCGAGACCTCGCTACGATTCACGCCGCTTGCCGAGCGCGCCTGGGCGACCGGCTGGTCTCCACCGCCATCGTGTCGTTCTCGATGGCGGCGGTCGCCACCCGCCGCTACCTCGCCGGTGGCGCGGGGGAGGTGGACTACTGGATGGCGCCGATGGGCGCGTCGGACCCGCGCGACATCATCAAGAACAGCGCGGGCGGCATCGACTGGGTTGGGGAGCGCGCCCGCGGGCGCACGCTGGGGACGAACCTCATCCAGGGCCACCTGCTCGACTGCGACCGGGGGTGCGACGACATGCTCGACGCGCGGATTTCCGAGCTGGAAGATGCCCGTCGCGACATGGCAGCGATCCGCCAGCCGGTCACGTGGATCTGTGGCCTGCACGACTACTGGGTCAACGTGCACCGGGTGGAAGACATCCTCGGCGTGGCCGCCCCGGGGGAGCGAGAGCTGCTCCGCGTGCCGACGGGGCACTTTGTCCGCCAGAGCGACGAAGCCCTGGCGGTTTTCCGGATCATCGCCGGTCGAGTGGCGTCACGGCTGCTCGGTCGCCAGGTCGAGGCGCGGCTGCCGCCCACGCACGTGATGACCCGCGTGGCCGACCTGGAGCGCACGCGGCGGGAACAGTCGCCGTTTGACGCCAAGGGCTACTGGACGACCTACCTGGCGGGGACCCAGCGCAACCCCTTCGGTTTCGACCTGCTCGCCCTCACCGACGAGTACGCCCAGTTGATGGACGACCAGGTGGAGCTGCTCGGGCTCGAGCGCGACGAGCGCGTGATCGACCTCGGCTGTGGGACCGGCAACGCGGTGGCGGCCATCGTCCGCCGCTGGGCGACCACCACTCCCGGCCTGCAGCTCGACGCCGTCGACTTCGTTCCCGCCGCCATCGACCGGGCGCGCCGCAAGTTGGTCGAGGCCGCGCGGGAGACCGGCATCGCGCCCCCGGTGGTGAGCTTCCAGGAAGCGGATCTCTCGCTCCCCGCCGACGCTCCAAACCTGCCCTATGGCCATTCCGCGTTCGACGCGGTGTTATTGAGCCTCGTGATTCCTTACCTCCGCGACCCTAGGGTGCTCCTGCGGGAGATCCACCGCATCCTGTTGCCGGGCGGTCGGCTGGTGGTGTCGACGTTGCGACCCGACGTGGACCTGGGCGGGCCGCTCAAGCGCCTGAAAGAGAAGGTGGAGGCCGGCGACCAGCAACTGGTGGATGGGTGGCAGGGGCCGAAACTGCTCGCTGCCGTGCAGGACTACGTCAACGCCGCCGCCCGGCTCATCGACTTGGAGATGGACGGTCGTTTCCGCTTCTACGAGCGCGACGAGTTCGCGGACCTCGTGCGAAGCTGCGGTTTCAAGGTGGAGAAGGTGGCGCTGAGCTTCGGCGACCCCGCGGCGGCGATCATCGTCGTGGCGGTGAAGCCGGATGGCTAGGCGAGAGCGCGCTCTCGAAGCCTTCCGGGTCGACGTCCGCGCCGGCACGGTTCGCGGCCTGCGGCTTGCGGCGGGCGTGGGCGCGGTCTTCGTTCCCCTCTTCAACTTCCTCGACTGGATGCTGGTCCCCGTCCACGCGGCCCAGTTTCTCACCTGGCGCCTGGTGGCGGCGGTGGTGTGCGCGGGCTGCATTGCCGCCAGCTACGCCGAGGTGGGCCGTCGGCAGGTTGTCGTGCTTGGGTACGCCGCTTGCCTAGCCACCAGCTTGTCGATCGCGCTGATGGTCAGCGAGATCAACCCCGGGACCAGCACCTACTACGCAGGCTTGAACCTCTGCTTGCTCGCGATCGCGGTGCTCTTTCCCTGGCACCCGAAGCACACGGCGGTGATCAGCAGCATCATCGTGGCCGCGTTCGTGTTGCCCGTCATCGCGGCGGGGGGGCCGGATGACGGCCCACTGTTCGCCAACAACCTTTTCTTCCTGGTGACCACGGCCGTCATCTCGTCGCTGAGCGCGTGGGCGCACTTCCGCGAACAACGCCGCCGCTTCGACCTCAGCTGGTCGCTGGAGATGCGCAGCCGGGACCTCGCCGAGGCCAACGACCGGCTTCGCGAGGTCGACGAGATGAAGTCGAGGTTCTTCGCGAATGTTTCGCACGAGTTGCGGACCCCGCTGACGCTCGCCCTCTCCCCGGTCGAGACGTTGCTCGCGGACCGCAGCCTCCCCGCGTCGGCGCGCGACATGCTCGAGAGCCTGCACGTGGACCTCGTCGTGCTCCGCCACCGCATCGAGGACTTGATCGACCTGGCCCGGCTCGACAGCGGGAAGATGGAGTTGGCCCGGGACCCGGTCGACGTGTCGCGGCTGTTGCAGCAAGTCGTCACGGCGGCGCGCCCCTTCGCGGCCCGGCACGGCATCGACCTCGTGACCGAGTTGCCCCCCGAGGTGGGCGCGGTGGCCGGCGACGCGAAGATGCTGGAGCAGGTGATGTTCAACTTGCTCAGCAACGCGCTGAAGTTCACACCGGCGGGCGGGGGGGTCACGGTGAGCCTGCGCCCCGTCGGCGAACACGCCGAACTCACGGTGAAGGACACCGGTCCTGGCCTGTCGGCGGCGGACCAGCAGGAGTTGTTCGTCCGCTTCGGCCGGAGCTCCGGGACGCAGCACGCCCGGGGATCGGGCCTGGGGCTGGCGCTCGCGAAGGAGTTCACGGAGCTGCACGGCGGGACCATCGCCTGCGAGTCGCGACTGGGCGAAGGCGCCACCTTCCGGGTGCGCCTGCCCGTGCTCCCGGCCACCGTCGCCCCGCCCGCCGACGCCAAGCCGCTGCTCGGGACGAACCTGGCGCTCGACTTCGAGAGCGAGTTGCAGGCCCGCGAACCCGACCGGCAGCGGGCCGAGGAGCCAGACGACGGCCGCCCCCTCGTGCTGGTGGTCGACGACAACCCCCGCCTGCGTGGCTTCGTCCGCGACGGGCTCGAGCCAGAGTTCCGCGTGATCGAGGCCCCCGACGGGCTGGTGGCACTGGAGCGGGTCCGCGCCGAGGAGCCGCTGGTGGTGGTGTGCGACATGATGATGCCCCGCATGGACGGCTCGGAGTTCCTCGGCGCCGTGCGTGCCGACGGCAAGTATCGACTGCTCCCGGTGCTCCTCCTCACCGCCCACGGCGACGCCTGGCTGCGCGACGAGGCCCTGGAGATGGGCGCCTCCGACTTCCTGGGCAAGCCCTTCTCGGTGCGCGAACTCAAGGCGCGGGTTCGCAACTTCGTGGCCCTGCGGTCGGCCCAGATGGCGCTCTCGTCGACGAACGACGCCCTGAGCCACGCCCTGGGCGAGACTCGGTCCGCGCAGGCCCGCGCCGTGCGGGCCGAGAAGCTCGCAGCCATCGGGCAACTCGCCACCGGCATCGGGCACGAGGTGAAGAACCCGGTGAACTTCGTGCTCAACTTCGCCCGGCCGTCCCGGCAGCGGCTGGATCGCCTGTACCAGGCCTTCGCCGGGCGAGGTGGCGACGACGACACCGCCGCGGAGCTGGCCTCCCTGGGCGACGCGATGGGGCGGATCATCGAGGGCAGCGAGCGCATCGTCACCATCGTCAACGGGCTCCAGGCCTTCGCCCGGGGCGGCGACGCGCGGGTCGACGTGAACCTCGACAGCGAAGTGGCCGCCGTGGTGCGCCTCGCGGAGGCCACGGTGCCCGCGGGCGTGGAGTTGCACGTGGACCTCGGCGACGCCGGCATCGTGCTCGGCAGCCCGATGGGCGTGGGCGCGGTCTTGATGAACTTGCTGTCCAACGCGATGCGCGCCACGCGCGGCCGGGGCAACGTGTGGATCAGCACCCGCGGCGATGCCGACTGGGCCGAGATTGTCGTGCGCGACGACGGCGAGGGCATCGCGCCCGAGCACCGCGAGCGCATCTGGGATCCCTTCTTCACCACCCGCAGCGCGGGCGACGGCCTCGGCCTCGGCCTCGCGCTGGTACAGCGCATCGTCCACGAAGACATGGGCGGGCGTATCGAACTCCACAGCGAGCTCGGCGCGGGCACCACCTTCACGGTGCGACTGCCGCGGCGCGGCGCGGCGCGCGAGCCGCGGGGCTGGGCCGACATCTCCGCCACCGCCTGACCCGGCGGCCCCGGGCTACCGGGCGCGCGGCGAGGGTGTGCGGGCCAGCTTCCCCACCGCCATCAGGGCGGGGTGCATCAGTTGGTCGTCGGTCCAGAAGGGGACGACCTCGCGCACCTCGGCGTGGATGCCGGCGATGCCCGGCGGCGGGACTTCCGGCGGCACGTGCTGGCGTTCGCCGTCGGCAAAGCACACACCACGCAGCCGCCAGTCCAGCGCCTGGGCCCCCAGCAACAGTTCGATGCCCACGATGTCGGCCACGTTTTCCAGCACGCGCAGGGCCAGGCGCGCGGCAATCGGTCCCATGCTGACGTGGTCCTCGTGGTGCTGCACCGTGGGGATGGTGTCGACCGAGGCGGGGTGGGCCAGCCCCTTGCACTCGCTGGCGAGGCTGGCGGCAGTGTACTGCGCGAGCATGAAGCCGCTGTTGAGCCCGGTGCCCTCCACCAGGAAGCTGGGGAGGTCGCCATTGAGGTTGGCGGCCGTGAGCCGGAACGTGCGCCGCTCCGAGAGCGTGGCGACCTGGGTGAGGGCCACGCGCAGGGTGTCCATGGCCAGGGCCACCGGCGCACCGTGGAAGTTACCCCCCTCCACCACGCCCTCGCCGTCGAACCACAGCGGGTTGTCGCAAGCGCCATTGAGCTCGGTGGTGACGGTGTGCTCCACCCAGTCCACCGCGTCGAGCGCCGCGCCCAGCACGGCGGGCGCGGCGCGCAGCGAGAACGCGTCCGGAGGGCGGGTCGGGCGGTCTGGGCCGAGCAACGCCCGCAGTCGGGCCGCGACCCGTGTGGCGCCGGCGTGCCCGCGCGCGCCGTGCAGCGAGGGGGAGAGGGCCCGGGGGTCGGCGTGCACCGCCGCCATCGTGAGCGCGCAGGCCTCCACCGCGCGATCCAGGATGGCGCGGGCCCCGTGGACGGCCAGGGCGCCGAGGGCGGCGGTGAGCGTGGCGCCGTTGATGAGCGACAACGCCTCCTTGTGGGTCGGGACGAAGGCGGTGCCCGTCCACGGTGCGCGGTGCCCGTTGGCGTGCTCCACGAGGCCGCCGTAGCCGCACAGCACCCGCGCCACGTGGGCCAGCGGCGCGAGGTCGCCCGCCGCGCCGACCGAGCCCTGGGAGGGCACCACCGGTGGCGTGTCGAGCAACGACAAGAGCGCCTCCACGAGCTCGGGCCGCACGCCGCTGTGGCCGGTGGCCAGCACGTTGGCGCGGCAGAGGAGCAGCGCGCGCACCTGTCCGCGGGGAAGGGGCGCCCCCACGCCGGCGCAGTGCCCGAGCACGAAGCTGCGCACGATGTCGTGGCCCACGTCGCCCTCGCCCACGAGGAACCGCCGTTTCTGGACCAGCACGCTGGGCAGTGCGGCGAACGCCCGCTCCGAGGGCAGCATTTGCTCCCGGGCGCCGGGGGCGAGCGCCGCGCCCTCTCCCGCGGCCACCCGCGACACCATCTCGGGCGTGAGCGTGCGCCCGTCGACCGAGATCACTCGAAGTCTCCCCGCGCGAGGCGCTCGGCCACCGCCTCGATCAACTCGCCTGGCACCTCGTGTCGCGATGACTCCTCCTCGACGACCACCAGCCCCGCCGCCGTGCCGCGCCCTAGCCGTGCCGCACCTTCGCCCAGCCGGTACCGCAGCGCACTCGCCGCGCAGACCAGCTCGATGGCGACGACGCGCTGGCTGTTGGCGACGACTTCTCTGAGGCGCCAGGCCGCGGTGGTCGACATCGCCACGTGGTCCTCCTGGTCCTCGCAGGTGGGGATGCTGTCGACGCTGGCGGGCCAGGCCAGGGCCTTGTTCTCGGAGACCAGGGCGGCCGCGGTGGTCTGCGGCACCAGCAGTCCCAGCCCGGGGCGGTCCGCGCCCGCGAGGGCCGGCGGCAAGCGCGACGACAACGAGCCGGTGGTGAGGCGGTAGAGGCGCCGCTCGGAGATCGAGGCGATCTCGGCGACCGCGATCTTCATCGTGTCGCAGGCGATGCCCACCGGCTCGCCGTGGAAGAGACCGGCGGAGAAAGCGTGGTTGTCGCCCGGCTCGTCGAGCAGCATCACGGGGTTGTCGGTGACGCTGTTCACCTCGATCTCCACCACCCGCCGCGCGTAGGCGAGGGTGTCGCGGGCAGCGCCGAGGACGACCGGCGTACAACGCAGGGAGTAGGCGTCTTGCACCTTCTCCGGCATCGAGTCGACGAGCGTGCTGCCCTCGAGGTGGTCGAGCACGCGCGCCGCCGATTCCACCGCCCCGGGGTGGGGGCGCAGCGCGTGCACCGCGGGGTTGAAGGCACGCCGAACACCGAGCAGGGCCTCGATCGACATGGCCGCGGCGCGCTCGGCGCTCCGCACCAGGCGGTCGGCGTCGAACGACGCCAGGGCGGCGATGGCGGTGGTGAGTTGGGCCCCGTTGGTCATGGCCAGGCCGTCTTTCGCCTCCGGCACGAGCGTCGGGATGCCGGCAGCGGCCATCGCCTCGGGGCCGGGCAACACGCGCCCGCCGAACCGGGCCGCCCCGCCTTCGCCGAACACGACGAGGCCCAGGTGCGAAAGGGGCGCGAGATCCCCGGAAGAGCCGCAGGAGCCCTGCTGCGGGACCACCGGCAGCACCCCGCGGTCGAGCAGGGCGCAGAGGGTGTCGACCAGGGCGGGGCGGCACCCGCTGGCCCCGCGGGCCAGGGCGTTGGCGCGCAGCAGGATCATCGCCCGGACGACGTCGTCGGGGCAGGGCTCGCCCACGCCGGCGGCGTGGCTCCTCAGCAGGTTGCGCGACAGGGTGGCGGCGTCGGCGGCGTCGATGCGCACCCGCGCCAGCGAGCCGAAGCCGGTGTTGATGCCGTAGATCGGCATGGTCCCGTCGCGGGCCGCGCACACCCAGGCGTAGCTGCGCTCCATCTCGGCGCGGGCGGCGGGCGACAGGGACGCCTGTGCCCCGTGTCGCGCCACGGCGACGACGTCGCGCAGCCCCAGGGCCTGGCCGCTCAGCGGGATCACGGGATGGCCGTCCAGGTGGAGGATGGGCCCGGGTCCAGGCCCCCGTCGCGCAGGGCGAACCACTGCCGGAACCCCTTGCCTTCGGCCTGGCCGAAGGCGATGACGTCGAGCGTGCCGTCGCCGTCACGGTCCACGGGAGCCAGCAGCGTAGGCACCCCGCAGGTCGACGCTGCCCCGGGCACAGCAGAACTCGACAGGACCGTAGAAAGGTCAGCGTCGAGCACGGCGATCACGGTGTCGCAGTCACGTGGATCCGTCACGGCGGAGCGCTTCCCGCCCGGCCCGGGGATGCCGTGCTGGCCGCGGGTGGCCACCACCAGGTACACCGGGGGCGCCAGGTGTTGCCGCACTTTCACCATGCTGCGCAACGCCACGCCCGAGGCGCGGTCGGCCTCCGGCTGGGCCATCGCCACGGCGCCGAGCGCCTCGCGCATCCGGAACGACGCGCGCTCGGCCAGCGCGGCGGTGACCGGGGTGGCCTTCTCCGGGGCCGGAACCTCCCGGTCCACGCGCCAGAGGGGGCCGGACTCGCCGAGCAAGCTGTTTCCTTGCCCGTCGGGGGTCGGGACCCGGCGCGTGGTACCCGCGGGGCCCCAGAGCAAGACCTCGCCGGCCAGTTCGCCGCGGGCGATGGCGTTGGGCCCCGAGCGATACACGCCGAGGTCGGCCGTGGGCAACGAGCAGGCGACGACGAGCGGGAGGACCACGCGCAGCGCTTAGCCCGTGCCTGGCCGGCGCGGGTCGGCATAGCCTGGTCGGCATGTTCGACCCCGCCCGTGCTCAGCTTGTCGTCGTCGACTTCCAGGAGAAGCTGGCCGGGGCCATGCCCCAACCCCAGCGGGACCGGGGGCAAAAGGCGATCGAAAATCTCGTGTTCTTGGCCCGTGAACTCGGCATGCCGCTGTTGTTCACCGAGCAGTACCCGCAGGGCCTGGGGCCCACCGTGGCGGCCCTGGGCGCCACCGAGCCCTTCGAAAAGACGGCCTTCGCCGCCACCGACGAGGAGGGCTTCGCCGCGCGGCTGGCCCGGCGGCCGCAGGTGATCCTCTGCGGCATGGAAACCCACATCTGCGTGGCGCACACGGCGGTGGGACTGCTGGGGGCGGGCCTCGAGGTGCTGGTCGGGGCAGACGCCTGCGTGTCGCGACGTGACGCTGACTGGGCCGATGGGCTCGGGTGGATGCGCCAAGTGGGGGCGACGGTCGTGCCCAGCGAGACGATCTTGTTCGGGCTCCTGGGACGCGCCCGTGGGCCTGTGTTCAAGGAAGTGTCACGACGGATCCGGTAGGTAGTCCCGTGCCGCTCCTCCCGGTGACCGTTCGCCACCCGCTCGCGACCATCGTCGCCTCCGTGGCCGGGCTGGCCACCGTCACGACGGCCCACGCGTCCCCCGCCGAGTACCGCGCGCTGGCCGGGACGCAGGTCGACGCCGACAGCCACGGCGAGGTCGACCTCGGCGTCCGCTCGGGTCCGTGGTCGGCGGAGCTCTTCACGGAGACGCTGGACCTCCGGTACGCCCCGACCTGGGATCGCGGTCGCGCGTCGGTAGCGATGCGCGCGGAGGGCTTCGCCGCCGGGCTCTTGACCAGTCCCTGGGTCGACGGCGCTCCGGATCCCGGGCGGGCGTTGACCGCGTCGTACGCCGGTCCCGAGGGCGGCGTGGCCTGGTACCTGCCGCGGGGCGGCTGGCTCGGAGTCGACGCCCACGCCCGGCTGTGGACCTTTGGCGCCACCGATACCACGCTCGTCGCTGTCCCCACCGAGCACCTCACCGGGCGCTTCGCGCTCGGCGGCGGCTGGTGGGCGCCTGACCGCCGCGTCGCCGCCACCCTCGCCCTGCTCGCGGGCACCCCGCTCGGCGACGGCCTGAGCGCCTACGACCACGCCTCCTCCGGGCTGCCCCCGCCGGAGCTTCACCGCGGCCTCGCGCCGGCCGTCACCCTCGACGCGGCCTGGGTTCCCGGGTGGTTCGTGGCCCCGGTCGCCGAGGGCCGCGCGGGCATCGACTTCAGCGGCAGCACGCTCTACGCCGCCCGCGTGGGCGGACAGGTGCCCTACGTCGTCCCCCTCGCCGGCGCGGGCTGGGCGGAGTTCCGGGTGCACACCTACGCCGCCGCCCGGGTGGGACTGTCGCTGGGCGATGCCGACGCGGGCCCCGGCAGCGGCGCCGGCGCCACCACGCTGGCGGTGCCGACCGACACCCGCCTGCGGTGGCGAGCGCGCTTGACCACCGACCTGGTCGCCCTCGGCTCGCTGTACGACGACGACGACCGGAACTGCCTCTCCGCCATGTGCACGTCCACCGCACCCGGCGACATCGACACCCTCGCCCTGGGCCTCGCCGCCCGCCTGGAGCTCCGCCGCCGCCGCGCCTGGGCGCAAGTCGAGGGCGGCTACGCGCCCGGGTTGGAGCGGGGGGATGGGCTGCTCCCCGCCTCGGCCTTGGTCCGCCTCGGCTTCGACTGGGGGAGCGACGCGCCGTGGTAGCCGCGTGGTGGTAGACTCCCGGATGCGCCGAGGGCAGTCCTCCGTGGAACCGATGCTCGCCATCACCGCCGTGGTCCTCGTGGCCGTGGGCGTGGCCTACTGGCGGATCGAGGACTTGGTTCCCGCCGTGCAGGCGGTGGCCAACTGGTTCGAGACCACGCCGTACTTCGAAGACGCGCGCCGCCTCGTGGAGGGCCGATGAACCGCCGTGGCCAGTCGATCGTGGAGTACATGCTCGCGGTGAGCGTGCTGGTGGTGGCGCTGGCCGCCGCGTGGACGGTGTTCGCCGAGGGCGTGCGCGGGGGCTTCGACAACGTCCGCAAGACGGTGCAGCTCCCCTACCCGTGAGCTTCGACGCTCGCGACCTGGTCCTCGCCGTGTTGATCCTCGGCGCGGTCTACACCGACTGGACCACGCGGAAGATCCGCAACGTGCTCACTTTCCCGGTGATGGGGCTCGGCGTCGCCATCGCCCCCTTGCTCGCCCCCTCGCCCTACGACGGGGTAACCGGGCTACTCGTGGCGATGATCGCGGCGATTCCCGCGTGGCGTCTGGGCCGGGCCCTGCACGCCGGCGACGTGAAGATGCTGATGGCGGCCGGGGCGCTGCTCGGCCCCGAGGGGGCCCTGCGTGCGGTGCTATTCACCTACATCCTAGGTTTCCCCGCGGGGCTGGCGGTGCTCGCGTTGCGCGGGAAGCTCGGGAACCTCTACCGCTTGTTCATCAAGCGCGAGAAGGTGGAGCCCACCGAGGTGATCCACGCGCCGGTGGTCGCGGCCGGCATCCTCGTCGCGCGTCTCCAGCCCTGGCCGGACTTGTGGTAAGAAGGGGGCATGAAACGCGGCCAGTCGACGGTGGAGTGGATGTTGCTGGTGGCGGTGCTCTGCGTGGGGCTCACCGCCGCCGCCTACGCCTTCTTGCCCGGATTCGCGCAGGGCGTAGACGGCCTGGAGACGGATCTCGACCGCCTGTTCGCCCAGGGCGAGTCGGATGGTAGCGGCGATATTCGGTAGTTTGTTCGCAGGGTGTGTTGCGCCGACCCACTCGACGCCCCGCGCGGACGACACCGCCGCCTCCCCGGGGTGTCTCTCACCCTCGTGGATCGACGACGACGGCGCCGCGGGTAGCGCCGGGACCTGGTCACGGTTCGGCTCGATCGACAGCACCGTGGGCAGTTGCGCCCTGGACCGGCCGGGCGACGGGCGAACGCTCGCGGTCTCGTCGAGCACCTACGCCGTGTTCCGCGACGACGACTGGGACAAGGACAGCTTCTTTGGCCAGGCCGGCATCGCCGGGGCCTTCCTCGACGTGGCGGGGGGGGCCGGCGACGAAGCCTGGTTCACCTTCAACGACTTCGACGACGACGTCGTCCGCGTCGTGTCCTGGGACGGGCGGGCCTTCGCCCACTGGAGCCTGCCGGACCTCGACTTCGGCACCGACGCGCGGGTGGTGGTCGACGGCGGTGGTGACGCCCACGGGTTCGGGGTGGGCGGCGGGCACTTGTTCCACTTCTGGCCCGGCGGGGGCGAGGTCGACGCCGAGCCGGTGGACCTGGGCGTCCTCGGCGCCGTCGACGCGACGGCACACGAGGAGGTCGCCTACGTCGCCTACGTGCTCGGGGGACTGGTCGCCCTGGCCGAGGGCACCCCGGGCAACTGGTCCCGGGGCTACGTGGCCAGCGACGAGGTGGCCACCAGCAGCCTGGCCGGACTGGCGCTGGCGGTGGACGCCTGCGGCACGCCAGTGGTGGCTTGGCCGAACGCGCAGGGGGAGGCGCGCATCGCGGCTCGCGACGGTCGCGACTGGGTGGTCGGCACGCTCGACGACGACAACGACGGCACGCGCCCGGCGGTGACTGTCACCAGCGAGGGCGAGATCGTCGCCGTCTTCCCGGGTATCGACGGCAACTCGAAGGTGTTCCGCAACGGCGGCGACGGCTGGGCGCGGGCCGACCTCGACCAGTTCGCCGAGCCCGGCGACCACGCCTGCGTGGACCTCGCCGCCGACGACAACGGTGGGCTCGCGGCGGCGGTCTACACCACGGCCTCCGGGCTCGTCGTGTACGCGGGGGAGTAGCCGGCGGCCCGGTGCCCGGTGCTGCCCGCGGGTGATAGACCGCGCGCCCCCGCGGAGCGACCATGGCCGTCCTCGAGATCCCCGCCTACGCCGACACCCCGGCGCTCACCCCCGAGGAGCAAGTGCTGGCCTACGAGGTGGCGGGTCGCAGCCGCTCCACCGAGGAGCACATCGTCCGCCTGGTGTCGCGGGGCGAGGTGAAGTTCGCCATCTGGGGCCCCGGCGAGGAGGTCCACGGCACGGCGGCGGCCCTGGCCCTGCACAAGGCCTGCGACCGCTCGAAGTTCGGCATCGTCCCCCACTACCGCTCCGGCGCGCTGGTGGGCATGTGGGTGCGCCTCGCGGGCTACACCAACTTCACCCTCGACTTGTTGCGGCAGCAGTTCAGCAAGGACACCGACACCATGAGCCGCGGGCGGCAGATGGTGTACCACCTCGACATGCGGGAGTTCGGCATTCTCCCGGTGCAGTCGCCGGTGGGCATGCAGCTCGGCAAGGCCGCCGGCTACGCGATGGGGTTCGTGACCAAGGGCGTGGAGGGCAGCCTCAGCATGGCGGTGATCGGCGACGGCACCACCGCCGAGGGCGACCTCCACGACGCGATGAACGCGGCCGCCGTGTGGGAACTGCCGGTGTTGTACCTCGTCACCGACAACCGGGTGGCGATCAGCACCACCCCGGAAGAGGGCCGCGGCATCCGCGACTTCGGCGTGTACGCCGAGAGTTTCGGTGTCCACTTCGTGAGCGCCGACGGTCGCGACTTCGACGACGTGTACGAGAAGACCTACCGGGCCGCGCGCTTCATCGTGGAGACCGGCAAGCCGGTGTTCATGCACGTGCACAGCCTGCCCCGG
>CAYHRZ010000013.1:0-7281 GCA_964359125.1 uncultured Klebsiella sp.
CACTGCAGGAGCAGGATCGCCAGGGCGGCGACCACCACCAGTGCAGCGGCGCCCAGCACCACCGTGAAAACCATCGCCAGCGGGGCCAACGACGGCCGGGTCGCAGCGGGGGTGGGCGCGGGGGGAACCGGCGCGGGCGGGGACGTCGGACCCGGCGAGGCAACGACGGCAGCCGCCGCGGCCCGGTCGGCGTGCTCGGGATCCCGGGTGGCCCCAGCCGGGGGCCCCGCGAGCGCCGCGTCGGTAGGTGCCCCCGAGGCCAGCCACCCCTCCAGCCCCTCGCCCCCGAGGGCGAGCGCGACCTCGCGTAGGCGACGACGCAACTCCGCGAACGACGGACGGGCCGCGGGGTCGAGGTGCAGGACATCGACCAAAGCCGCGTGCAGCGGCGTGCCCAGGAGCCTCGACAACGCCTCCCGGTGGAACCCAGGGGCGTGTCGCCAGTCGCTGGTGTACTCCGCGCCGGTGGCCAAGGCGACCAGAGTGGCGCCGAGGGCGTAGACGTCTTCCGGCGGGGAACCTGCGATTCGCCCGTGGACGCCCTCCTCGACCATGCTGCGCGGCACCTCGGGGGCGCAGAAGTTGGGGGTGAGCGGCGAGCCACCGTCGCGCCGCGTTTCAGCGTCGCGGTACGGCGCCGCCGCGCTGGCCCCACCGAGGTCCAGGACGCGCACCCGGGCCGTGCGATCGACCATGAGGTTGGCGGGCTTGATGTCGCGGTGCGCGATGTGCAGGGCCTCGGTCTCGCCGGGTGGGACGAAGTTCCAGGCGTCGTCCAGCGCCGACGCCACCTCGGCCCCGATCTCCGCCACCACTCGCAACGGGAGGCGGCGACCGGCGGCGAAGTCGAGCGCTCGGCCCTGGACGAGCTCCATCACCACCGCCTCGTTCCCGCCCACCACCGCCACGTCGTAGGCGCGGGGGAAGGCCGGGTGATCCAGCCGCATCAACAGGCGTAGTTCGTCACGAAAGCGAGACGCGCCCGAGGCCGCGTGTAGGACCTTGACCGCCACGCGCTGCGGGTCGCCGTCGCGGCTGCGCTCGGCCTCGTAGACCGAGCCAAACCCCCCACGTCCGAGCCTTCGCACGAAACGGTAGCTCCACCCCGACAGCTCGAAGGGTGCCGGGAGTTCGCCGCTGTCGCCGCTCACCACTCCCCCTCGACGATCGCCCAGGTGCCCAACGCGCCGCCGGCAGCCAGCAGCCCATACCCGCCCAGGCCGAGGCCCAGGTTGGCGCTGTCGAGCACGCGGGCCTCGGCGGCATCGGCGGTGTCGAGGAACTCCCCGCGGGTGGCGGCGGCACCGGCAAGCAGCGCCCCCCCAGCCAGCGCGCTGGCGCCAGCGGCCAGTCCGAGGCCGAGCGACCGGTGGCGGCGGAGCTCGGGCGGCGCGGCGCCGGGGATGGTGTACCAGGCTTGTCCGCCCGCTCGCTGCACGACCGCCGCCGCGATGTCGGGCAGGCACCCAGACGGGGCGGCGTTGACCGTCCAGGACCCGCGAGCGAGCGCCACGCCACACCGGGGCGTCGTGCTGGCGGCCGCGACGAGTGACGGGTCCTGGTCCAGCGGCGGCGGCACCGGTCCAGGCGCCACCGTGGCGAGGCCCCGCAAGGACCACTCCTCGCGCGACGCCGCACCCGGTAGCTGCGCCTGGGCGTCGAGCCAGGCCACGCGCGCCACCGCGGTGTGCAAGGCCGCCACCTCGGCCGCCGAGAGCGGCGCCCCGTCCAGGCACGCGAGCGCCGCCACGGCGCCATTCGTGGCCTCGCGAAAGGCGTCCGCGCTCAACTCGCCCCACCGGTGCGTCGAGGCCAGGGCCTCCCTGAACCCGCAATCCGAAGCGGCCTGGACGAGCGAGGCGATAAGCAGCACGTCGTCAGTTCTAGCACGGGGCGCGCGAACTCCGATCCACCTCTGACCCCGTCTTGCCCCCTCGTGTCGTATTCTCACCGCGCCGCACCCCCGTGCGGGCCCAGGAGTCTCATGCACCGCCACCTCCCGCTCTGCCTCGTCCTGTTCGCCACCGCCGCCGAGGCCAAGCCGCCCGCGGTCGCGGTCACCCAGGCCACCCCGCCCGACATGAGCGGTCTCATCCTCCGCGCCGCGCCCGACACCGATCCCACCGAGTACATGGGCGGCTTCGTCATGGAAGAGGGCTTCCCCGACGAGACCGCCGCCACCAAGCTCCAGTGTTCCTCCTACGTGAGCTACAAGGAGGTCGACGCCGGCGCGAACGAGACCTCCGACTACTTCGCGGTCTCGGCCAGCCTCGCCGCCAAGCTCGGCTTCCCCCCGCTGCTGATGAGCGGCGGGATGGATTCCGGCGCGACGATGTTGGTGGCCTACACCCACACCAAGACCTGGCAGGCGAAGGTGGCCGACCCCGGTGGTTTCTCCCAGTGCTGCGCGACTTACCCCGGTGAATGCCGCGAGTACTATATCGGCGACTTCATCGGCGGCACGGGGCGGGTGTACATGGAGCAGGTGATGGACGCCAAGGGCAAGGCCCTGGTCGTGTCCCCGGTCGGGACGGCCGACGTCAAGGCCTCCGGTGGCAAGAACTGGGTGTTCACCAAGGAGTTCAAGAACGAGGTGGCCTTCGCCTACAAGCTCAAGAAGGCGCCGCTGAACAATGCCACTACCGTGGAAGACCCCATCTGCAAGACCGACTGGGAAAACAACCCGCCCAACGACATGCGCGGGCACTGGGAATCGGCGGTCTCCGACGTGTACGTGGATCTCGCGGGGGCCAAGGCCAACGGCTACGACCACGCCGCCGCACAGGTCGCGAAGTGGTGTGGCATCGACGTCTCCGTCGAGGGCAGTGGCTCGCGGACCGACAGCAGCGGGACCTCGGCGCCTTCGAGCACCATCACTGGGGGATCGTCCTGGTCGGCCACGTCGGCGGCGATCGTCAAACAACTGCGCACGGTGTGCACGCGGACCGAGACCGCCGACTCGCCACGGGGCGTCATGTACCGGTACCGCGGACTCTACCTGCTGCCGACCGACAAGGTCGACCAGACCTGCGCCGACGCGAAAACCAGCTTCGGCAGCGGCGGCTCGGGCAAGCCCGCGGTTCCCACCTCGTCGCCGTGACCGGGGCAGCAGCCGCACTCCTCGCGGGGCTGGCCGGTGTCGCGCGGGCGGCCCCGGTCGACGCCGACTGCCCGGCGATCCCGGCGAACTTCGCCTCCGCGGCGTTCGAGAAGCTCACCGACTCGGAAGACGCTAAAAAGGCCGACATTTCCGACGCCGCGCGCCGGGCCCGCGAGCGGGCGGCGGCGGCCCTCTACGACCGGCTGGCCCCGTCCCTCCCCGTGGTCGCGCGCAAGGCGCTCCGGGCACGAGTCGGTAGCCAGGAGTTGGACAGTGTCCCCAAGGGCGGCAACCTCTACCGGGTCTGCGTCTTCGCCTATGTCGAGGCCGAGTACCTCGACCGGCTGCGACTCGACGACGAGGCGTTCCGTCAGCAGGTGGAGGTGCTGGCGGCCGGCGTGGATCGCCTGCGCGGCGAGGCGGGGGTGGCCATCGACGTGCCACGCAACGGCGACGACTGCCCCGTGGGCCCGCTGGGCAACGCGCTGAAGGCGCGGTTGCAGGCCGTCCTGGCCAACCGGGCCGTGCGTTGGACCGACACCGAGCGGCCCGACGTCGCCCGGCTGCGCGTGACCGTGAACCCCGACGACGCCGCAGGCGCGATCCTCGCCGCCGTCCTCGACGTGCCCGGGAAGGGCGACGAGGTTGCCGAGGGATTCGGCTTCACGTTCAATCCAGCGGTCCTGGTGGAGAACCCGGAGGCGGCGGTGACCACGGCGCAGGGCACGTGCACGGGAAACAAGCCTGCGAAGCTGGATCGCTATGGCCACCGCCCCGGCGAGACCGGTGCGAGCGTCACCCTGGCGGCCGACCGGGAACTGGACGGCGTGCTCGCTGGCGAAGAAATGGAGTTCAGCGTGACGGTGTCGAGCGACGCCACCGTGCAGATTTACAGCATCGACCCCACCACCGGGGTGGCCTACCTCGTGCACCCCGACGGCATGGTCGGCGGCAAGGCGGTGATCGCCGGCGAGCCCTGGCGGGTGCGCATGGTGTTCGACGCCCTCCCCGAGCCCCGACCCGAACAACTGCTGGCGGTGGCCGTACCGATAGCCTCGCACTTGGGCGACGCCAACGCCTGGAGGGCGTTCTGCCGAGTCCCCACGGGCCAGTCGCCCCTGGCCTCGGCCCCGCGCGACGCGGCCCTGCACATGGTGCGCTTCCTCGTCGAGCCCGGCGCGACGACGCCGACCAACCCACCACCGGGCAGCGTGACCGAGTGCGGGGGCACGCGGAGTTACGCCTACCCATGATCGCGCGCCACGTCGCCTTGTCGCTCCCCGGCGGTCGCCTGGTCCGCGGCGGCCCGGGGAGCGTCGGCGGCCGGGCGCCCGGCGCGGCGATCCACCTCGACGACCCTGCCGTCTCCGAGGCCCACGCGATGGTGAGCTGGCGGGGGAACAAGATGCGCTTGATCGCGCTGCGGGGGCAAGTCCAGGCCAACGGAGCCGCCGTCGCCGAGGTGACACTTCGACCGAGACTCGAGCTGCGATTGAGTCGCGACACCGTCGTTGTCGTGCAGGAGGTCGTCGTCCCCGACACCGTACTCTGCCTGTCTGGCGTCGCGGGCGGGACCCTCGAGGTCAACGCGCCCCTGGCATCGGTGGTGGGCGAGCAGCGGAGGCTGGTGCCCGGCCTGCACCACGACGCGCACCTCACGCTGTGGACGGAGTCCGCGACTTGGTACGCGCGTCCGCGCGGGGCGGAGGCGTCGGCGCTGGCGAGTGGGCAAGCGTGGGAGATCGCCGGGCGGTCGGTGTTGGCGGCGGCGGTGCCGACCTCGCAAGTCGGCGTCGCGACCCGCGCGGCCGACTCGGCGTCCGTCACCGTGGCCATCGAGAGCGGCGTGGTGCGCTTGAGCGCCGAGGGCGCGCCGCCCCTGGTCCTCGGCGGCAACCAGGCCGAGCTGATCCTGCGGCTGGCGGAGGCCGACGAGCCGCAGCACTGGACCACCATCGCCAACTACTTCTGGCCGGAACGGGAGCGCGACCGCTGGCGCGAGCGCTTCGACGCGATGGTGAAGGAAGTACGCAACAAGTTCCGCGACCACCGCATCCGTGGCGACCTCTTGTGGAGCTGGGACGGCAGCTACCGGCTGAACCTCCAGGATGGCGACGAACTCCGAAGGGGCGACCGGTGACCCTCGCGCTCCTGGGGTGCGTGTTCATCACCGAGGTGGATCGCGCCGCCCGCGAGGCCGCGGCCGGTGGCGACGGGAGCGACACGGCATGGACCGTCGACACGGCGCCGGGTGACTCCGGGGGCGACGCGGTCGACAGCGCCGGCGACAGCGGTGCCGACGGCGACAGCGGCGACAGTGGCGGGGACAGCGCCGACTCGGCGCCGCCCTCCGACCGGCCAGAGCTCCTCGCCGTGCGCGCCGGCTCGTTCTGGATGGGCACCGACACCGTGCGCGACACCTCGACCTTCGGCCACGACCTGTCCTCTCGCCGCGTGACGCTCACGCGGGCGTTCTGGATCGACACCACGGAGGTGAGCGACCGCGAGCTGCGCGGCGGCAGCGACCTGCCAGCCATCGAGGTGACGTGGTCCGAGGCCGCCCGCCACGCCAACCGCCGCAGCGACGACGACGGGCTGGAGGCCTGCTACGCCTGCACCGACGAGACCTGCGTCTCGTCCACCGGCGTCTTGGACTGCGAGGGCTGGCGCCTCCCCACGGAGGCCGAGTGGGAGTACGCCGCTCGCGCGGGGGAGACCGGCGAGTTCCTGGGTGGCGACCTGGTCGACGGCGCCGCGGACCTGTCGGCCTGCGACACCGACCTCGCCGTGGAAGGGGGTCGCGTCGGGTCCTGGGCATGGTACTGCGCCAACAGTCGCGACACCTTGCCCGCGACCCTCCCCGAAGTACCCAACGACTGGGGCGGCTACAACTTCACCGGGAGCGTGTGGGAGTGGGTGGAAGACGGCTACGCCGCCACCGCTCCCGACGACGACACCGACCCGATCGTCACCAGCACCCTCGAAGGGCGGGTGATCCGGGGCGGCGACTACGGCAATGCCGCCGTCTACGTGCGCCTCGCCTCGCGGTACGCCCACGCCATCGACGAGATCGACCAGGGCGACCAGGTGGGGTTCCGGCTGGTGCGCACCTGTCCCGACGATCCCTGTCCCTAGGCGGCGACGAGCGATCGACGCGACCCCGCGGGATCGCCGATCTCCGAGTCGCCTCTGTGCCCCGCCCGTGAGGCGGGTGGTAGGCTCGGCGGATGCTCCTCGTGTCGATCGCCCTGGCCGCCGACCCGTTCGCCGCCAACGCCCGCCCCTGCGGCGGCGCGGACAACCCGCTGGTGCCGCCGCCCGGCCATGTCATCGTCGTCGGCTCAGGATTCAGCCGCGAGGAAGCCTGGGAGAACACCCTCGACAACGCGGTGTCGGGGCACGGCGCCGGCGGCAACGAAGCACGCAAGGCGGCCATTCGTCGGGCGGTCCTGCCGTGGTGCGTGACCGAGAACCCGCGGGGTCTGCGCCGGGAGACCACGTGGCAAGGGGCGATCGAGGTCCGCTGGCTGGGCAAGCTCGACGCGGAGATCGACGACCTGGGGCGCCAGCTCGACGAGCTCTCTCGCACCATCCTCACCACCGCGCAGCGCCGTAGCCTCGTATTCGAGCCGACCGTCTGGGAGAGCGGGTGCGTCACCGACCTGGGGGCGCACCTCAACAACGAGATCCGCCGCCGCCTCGGCGAGTACGGCGGCGTGGGCTTCGCCGCGTCGGGCCCTCGCGACGACAAACACGCCTTCGTCCAACTCCGCGCCACCGCGATGAACGGGCAGGTGTCGCTCTCGGCGGCGATGGAGTTGGGCAACCAGAGCCGCCTCCTCCCCGGCCTGGCTTTCTCCCTCGACCTCTTCGGTTTCGAGACAGGTGAAGACGGGCGCTGCGCCACGAACCAGGCGCTTGGCCTGCCGGGCGACCAGGTGACGGGGCACGACGGCCTCGTCGCGACCATCGACCCCGGCGTGCTCGACGGCGTGGCGTGCCAGGGTGACCGGCACCACCTCGTGGTGACGGCGTCGAAGGCGGCCGACGTCCACGTGTTCAGCGTCGCCCAGGGCGGCAACGGCTACCACGTGTTCGACGGCAGGGTGGCCGCGGGGGTGGCCGTGGACCTCGGCGAGGTAGAAATGGTCCCGGTTCCCGACCAGGGCGACGAGCGCCTG
>CAYHRZ010000013.1:7291-25532 GCA_964359125.1 uncultured Klebsiella sp.
GTCTGCGAGCTTCCCGCGCCGTTCACTGCCCGCCTCGCCGGTCCCGCCGCGGCGATCGGGACGGCGACGTTCAAGGTGATTCCCTCGGGCGTCGACGGGTGCCCGGTGGCGGCCACCCAGGCGTCGACGGCCACGCTGCAGGACGCGGCGCTGTGTTGGTAGGCCGCTCCGCGTCGTATACTTCGCGGGGGTTCGCGATGTTTCCCTTTGTGTTCCTGTCGCTCGTGGTGTCGGCAGCTGAGCTCCCGAACATCGACGTCCCGTTGAAAACAGGGTTGAAGGCCAGTAGCGACGCGGCCGTGGTCATCGGGGTGGAGAACTACGTCTACCTGCCGCCCGCCCTGTACGCGGTGCGTGACGCCGATGCGATGTACCAGTTCCTCGTCTACACCCGCGGGGTGCCCGCCTCGCGGGTGACGAAGCTGACCGGCGGCACCAGCCGGGGCAAGATCCGCGACGCGGTGGAATCGGCCGGCCGCAGCGTGGGCCCCGGAGGGACGGTGTGGGTGTACTTCGCCGGGCACGGGTCGGCGTCACCCAGCACCCGGGAGCGCCTGCTCTTGCCGGAGAACACGCTCGCCGAGCCCGAGGGCTTCGACGAGGCAGGCGTACCGGTGGCGGACCTGCAGCGACTGGCGGGCAGTGGCGGCGGCGAAGTGATGCTCATTACCGACGCCTGCTTCACCGGGGCCGGCCGCAGCGGCAGCGCGCTCCTTTCCGGCGGGCGATCCTTCGTTCCTGGGTCCGCCAGCGCCCAGGGAAAAGCCGCGCAGTGGGACGCCGCCCAGGCGAACGAGGTAGCCGGCCCGCTCGACGCCGTGCAACACGGGGCCTTCACCTACTTCGCGATCGGGGCCATGCGCGGCTGGGCAGACGGCCACCTGACCGGGCAGCGTGACGGCGTGGTCACCAGCGAAGAAGCGCAACTCTACGTCGACGATGCGCTCAAGGCGATCGGGATCAGGGAGCAGTCGCCCTCCCTGGTCGGCGCGACCGCCTTCTCGCGGACGCTGGCGAACGGGGCGAAGGAGGAGGCGCCGGACCTGACGACGGCCCGCGAGGCATCGCCTGCCGTCCCCACGGTGGGCGACGCCTCGGTCATCGGTGGCGCGGGCTTCCAGGCCGAGTTGGAGAAGGCCAAGCGCGAGGCGGCCGCACGCGCTGAGCGGGAGTTTCGAGACCGGGCGGCGGCCGAGGCCAAGGCCCAGGCTGATGCAGCCGCGAAGGCGGAGCAGGCCCGTCGCGATGCCGAGACGGTCGCCGCACGAAAGGTCAAACTCGACGCCGCTGAGACCGCGCTGCGCCGCCAAGCGGCCGCCGACTGGACCTCCGCGAAACCGTTGCTGGACGGTGGTGGCACGGGGGCCAAGGCCGCTGCGGACGCCTTCATCAAGGCCTACGACGGCGCGAAGGTCAAGGTCGACAACGAGGAGCGGGCGGTGGTGGTCGCTGAACTGGCGGCGGCGCGGGCGCTCCCCGCTACCACCGAGTCCTCCGGCCGGGCCCCGTCGATCACGGGCGAAACCGAGGTCCTGCGCCTGCTGAGCCTCAGCCGGGATCCAACGGGCCCGGCGGCGGACCAGGCCCGGCGCGAGAGCATGGAGCGGCTCGACGGCCTGCTCGCCAGCGCCGTCGTGGATGAGTCACGGAAGTCCGAGATGCGGCTCCGACTCGCCGACCTCTACGCCCAGGAGGGCCGCGCCGGCGGCGCCGACGCCGACGCGTGGCTCCAGAAGGCTGCCAAGTTGTACGCCCACGTGGCCGCGAGCGACCCGCAGTTCGAACGCATCGACGAGGTCACTTTCGGGCTCGGCCAATCACTCCGCGACCGCGCGCTCCTCACCGGCGACGTGACGCTCCATGGGCAGGCAAACGCCGAGTTCGTGAGGGTGGTCAAGAGTTACCCAGAGTCCGGGCGCGTCTCGGACAGCTACCTACTGCTCGGCGAGTACTACTTCGACACCAACAACGCCTACAAGGCGCTGCTCGCGTACCAGAAGGCGGCCGCGTTCAGCCAGAGCCCGTACGCGCCCTATGCCACCTACAAGCTCGCGTGGTGCTACTACGCGGTTGGAGAGTTGGCCAAGGCCGCCGACAAGATGGAACTGGTGGTCGCGAAGCCGGGCGACGCGGTGCCGGGGCTCGCGGAGGCGGCCAAAGGCGACCTGGCGCGGTTCTGGCGGGAGTCCGGGAGGGTCAAGTAGGCCAGGGCGTGGCTCACCGCTTCCCCGTCAACGCCAGCGGGAAGTCGGGGACAGCGACCGGTCTGAGCAGCGTGGGCGTTTGTCGCCCCCCGGTGAGCGACGCGACGCGCTGCCGCACGTAGGCCGTCAGCGACTCGACGGTGACTCGGCCGCTCCCGGTGGGATCGGCCTTGCCCGAGAGTCCCTCCACCACCGCCAGGGTGAACGCGCCGTTGCCCCACTCCCGGGACTCCCAGGCGGTCTGTCCCCCCTCGGCGGCGGCCAGGACCACCACGCCGGTCCCCGCCGAGGCCAACTCGTTGACGAAGCGCCGCGCGTCCTGTCCCCGGTCCGGTGGTGCAGAGGCCGCCAGCGCGGTCACCGAGCGCGCGTCGGTCAAGGCGCCCACGACGCCCTCACCCACCGCGCCGGCGCCGTGGCAGGCGTCGAGGAGCAGGAGCACCTTGCCCTTCACCCGCCCCAGGAGCGCCATCACCTGCTCGCCGCTGACCATCGTCTCCGCCATCCGCGCGGGGTCACCGTCGACCGGCGCGAAGTGGAAGGCGCCACCGTCGCCGGTGAAGCCGTGGCCGGCGAGGGTGACCACGGCCACGTCGGTGGTGTCGGTGGTGTCGACCAGCCACTGGAGGCCGTCGAGCACGGCGTCGCGGGTGGCCTCGCCATCGGTGAGGGATCGCGCCGTCACCGAGCCGAATAGCCGCTTGCCCTGTCGGCCGAGCACCGTCGACACGTCGGCCACGTCCTTGGCCGGGAACTCCAAGTCACGACGGCCGGCCAGCCGCTGGTAGTCCCCTACCCCCACCGCGAGCACCCGGAGCGCGGCCGGGGCGGGATCGCCGGTGCTGCCGAGGCGCAGGTGTACCGCCGTGCTGTCGGCGTTCGCCGTCGACGCGCGCACGGAGATCACCCGCTGCCCCGGGCTGACAGGCACCGAGAGCGCCACCCGCCGGTCGAGGAGGTCCCGGGCGTCGCCACTCGACAACACTTCAGCCTCCACCCGGCGGCCGTCGACGAAGGCCTCGACCGCGCCCACGGGTTGGCCGGAGAGGGACTGGACGGCCACCGCGACCACCACGCGTCCTTCGTCGGGGACAGCGCCCTCCTCGGGGCTGAGGATGCTCACCAGGGGAGGCACCGCCACCGCCATCGGCCGGGCGCCGGCGGGGCGATCCGAGAGGGCCGCCGCGACGATGTCGGGTCGCCATAGCTGGTCACGGAACTGGGAGGCCGGGAACTGGGCCCGGGCGCGCGTGGGGCCACCGTCGTCGACGAGGACGAGCAGTTCTTCTCCCCCGATCGACGCGGCGTAGTAGCCGTCCGGGGTCCAGGCCACCCAGCGGCGGCCGTCGGCGTGCGGGAAGTAGGCCAACCGTTCCTCGCCGGTGCGCGCCGCAAACCACCGGATGGTACCGTCCACGAAGGCGGCGACGACGAAGCGCCCGTCGCCGGAGGCAGTCACGGCGGTGGGCATCACCACCTCCTCACCACGCCAGCGCACGACCCCGTCGGCCTTCACACACCAGAGGCGCCAGTCCGTCATCACCAGGACGTCGCCGCTGGCGGGCAGGTCCAAGGTGGCCCTCGCCTCCTCAGTGTCGCCCAGCGGGACCGCCTTGCCGCCAACCTTCGCCGTGCCTCCGGGCGTGGCGCGGAACGGCCACCGTGCCGTGCCCAACGCGGCGATCGCTGCGTCGGCGTCCACGTCGTCGCGAGTGAGGTCGATGCTGGTGAGGTCGGCGAACCACGTCTGGGCTAGGCCGAACAGATCGACGTCGTCCGCCGCGGCCTGCGTCGCGATCCCACCGGCCAGCGAGAACTCGGCGAAGCGAAAGTCTCTCCCGTCGGGTGCCATGAACGACATGTAGGTGAGCGTGCTCCCGTCACGATCCAGCCGGAGCGACGGGATCTTCCCCGACGCCGGCGTGGCCGCATCGTCGTGTCGCAACGTGACGTCGATCTCCCGCTGGGGCATCGTGGCGGCGGGCACCGTCCACACCTCCTGGCCCCCGTCGCTCCGCCACAGCGACCGCCGGTCGCTGGCCACGTAGCTGTCGCGCCCCACCACCGAGACCTCGTACACCGCATGAGGGACCTCCCGGGACCCGCCCACCGTCTCGCCCGACGGGATCGCGACCCGACGTGACGCGAAGGCGTTCGGCAGCGGCTCGAAGTCCGGGAGCGGGTAGCCGGCGCTCTGTAGGGCTCGTAGTGCCATCTCCCGGTAGTCGGCGTCGTCGAGGTAGGACAACTTGCTACTGGACGCCCCCAGGACGGCCCGGGCGCTCTCCCGCGCGGTCGCCGTGGCCTTGGCGACCAGCGCCTGCCATCGCTCCCAGGCCTCGTTGCCCTGGGTGAAGGCGATCACCTCGTTGGTCCCGCTCCAGGCGGCGGCCGTCAACGACTGGGCGAGGCTGATATTCGTCGCCACCTCGAGGTTCTTCGCGTCGTACACCCGCAGAGCCTTCGCCGCGATCCCGGCCACCAGCAGCCACCGCCGATCGGGCGAGGCCTCGAAGATCCCACAGGGCTCTCCCCGCCCGTCGACGCGCCGAAGGACCCGGCCAGCGGGTGCGTGCAGGCGGAGGTTCCCCTCCCCCGAGCAGGTGGCGAAGGCCCCGCCGCGGAGGGCGGCGGCCGTGGCGTAGCCGGGCGAGAAGAGGGAGAGGCGACCCGAAGCGCGGTCGTACACGGGGCCGGCGTACCACCGCGGCCCCCCGGAATAAGGCATCAGGAGAACCCGGCGACCCGGCTCATCAAACGATACCGCCAGCGGCGAGCCGTCAGGCACCGGCACCTGGGCAGAGAGAGCCCCGGTTGTCCGCTCAGCGACCAGGAACCGGAACTCCGCACCACCGGTGAGGATCTGTTTGCCGTCGGGCGAAAACTGAGTCCACAACAGGGCCGGGCGCCCGCCTTCACCTTCCGGCGGCCGGATCACCCGCAGCGCCTGGCCCGTCTGCAATGACCAGAGCCGGAGCGAACCGTCGGCACCCACTGTCGCTACCGATGACGACGGCGCGTGCACGGCGAGGTCCGTGGTGCCCTGCGCGTGGCCGCCCGGCTCCGGGAGAGGCCGCAGCCGGCCGAGCGCCGGCACCGCGCCCCTCGGTGCGTCGGCGACCACCTCGATGCCGCGGCCTTGCGGCGCACCCGAGGCGAGCGTGGCCGCGAGCAGCAGCGCCAGCGCGCTAGTCGTTGACATGCCGGCCGAAAGGGAGGCTGTAGGCCAGGAAGAGCTCGTGGCTGCCGAAGGCCACCGGCTGGGGGTCGTCCCAGGGCCAGTTGTAGCTGTTGGCGTTGAGGACCAGGTAAGTCGTCAGCAGACTGCCCTGCACGGCGAGGTTGAGCCATCCCGCCACTTCCTCGTCGTCCTGCGCCACCAACGCGACGCCCAGGCTGCCGAGCAGCAGCGAGCCGACGAGAACTCCGCGGCTGGCGAAGTAACGGTCGGCGTGGAACTCGCTGTCGAACGTCGCCATCCGGAACTGGTAGCCGATCCCGACGCGGAGCGGCGTGTCCAACCGCGTGCCGAGCACGAAGCTGCTGCCGAAGTGGGGCGTGGTGCCGGCGAGCGCCAGCGGGTCGTCGGCATCGAGCCCCGATGGCAAGCCGCTGGCCACGGTGCCGCCGAGGTCCAACTCCCAGGTCAGCGGGGTGAACGCCCACCGGGGTGCGATACGCACCGCGAGCAACCCCGGCGCGCCGATGCCTACTTCGAGCGCCTCGACCTGCGTAGCCCCCACCCCGAAGCGGTTGAGGCGGTATCGCAGGCCCACGGTGAACAACGACACGTGGTCGAGGAACTCGTCGTCGATCACCGGAGCGTAGAGGATGCCCGCCGAGAATCCCGGCCCCCCGCCGAGCTGGGCCAGCGCCTCGCCGCCCACGCCGAAGGTGGGTTGCGACCAGGCCGGCGAGAACTGGAGCGACAGCCCGGGGCGCATGGCGAACTCCGCGTCCTCGCCGGCCGTGACCAGCGGTTCCCAGGTGAGGCCACCGGCGGCGGCCAGCGTGACGACGAGTAGGCCGAACATGGGGCTCCGCTGCGAACGGTCATCCTACCGCAGCCGCGCGGTATGCTGGACCTCGTGACCCCACGCACCCTCGTCGCCCTCGCGTGGCTGCCGCTCGCCCTGGGCTTGGGCGCCCGCCAGGCCGACGCTGCCCCCGTCGCGACGGCGTCGTGCAGCCTCGTGCCCCCGGCCGGCTACGTCGTGGGGGTGGGTTTCGCGCCCGGGCGCGGCGCGGCGGCGAACCGCCAAGCCCTCGACGACGCCCGCCGCAGGCTCCTCGGCCAGGTGTGTAGCGGCTTCACCGTGCCACGGTGCCTCGCCACGGCCGGCCAAGTCCGCGACTGGATCGACGGCCGCGGCGAGGGCGGGGGCACCTGCGCGCTTGCTGCCGTCGAAGAACGGTGGCTGCGCCAGGTGGAGGCCGACGCGGCGACGTGGCGCGGCGAGGTCGATGCGCTGGCGCGGGCCGTGAAGAACGCCCTGGGCGATCGTCCGCTCGGGGTGCCACCGGCGCGATGGGCCACGCCCGACTGCCCCGCGGGCTCCGCCGGGAGCACCGTCGAGCAAGCCGTACGAAACGCGCTGCTCGCGCAGGGGGTGGTGGTGACAGCGGCCGCGAGCGCCGCCACGAGCACCTTGGACCTGCGACTCTCGGCCGCCGGAACGGTGCTCTCGGTGTCGGCCGCACTGGTGGGCGACGGCGCGGCCCGTTCGCTGCCCGGCCACCAGGTCGCGCTCGACGTGGTGGGCATCGACCCCTCGCGGGCCGGCCGGTGCGAGGTGGAGGCCGCCACCGCCCACGCGATCCCAGTGGTGGGGGTGGTGACGACTACCGGCGGTACGGCGGAGGAGATCCACTACATCGACGGTTGTACCTCGATCGTCCAACCCGCCGAGGCCGACGAGGGAGTGGTCGCGACCTACCTTGCCGAGGCCCGCGCGCTCTGTGCCCGCTACGAGCGGTTCCAGGTGGGCGCGGCGGACTACGCCAGGCGGGTGGAAGAGCTCGACCGCTGGCTGCGAACTGGGGGCCGGAGTGCGCAGTCCGAGTCCGGTGCGCTCAGCGTCACCGTGGACGCCGCGACAAAGTCGGGACAGGCGCTGCGGACGGGCTCGGTCGTGGTCGCGGGAGACCGCTTCGTCCTGCGCGCCACGCCATCGCGCACGGCGCACCTCTACGTGGTGTACGAGAACAGCGCCGGCGAGCGACAGGTTTTCCCGGCGAACGACGAGGGGGTACTCGTGCCCGGGGGACAACAAGCCACGCTCCCGTCGCCGGGCTTCGTGTTCGAGGTCGACGCCAACGGCGGCCGCTCAGAAAACCTCTACGTGGTGGCGAGCCTGGAGAGCCTGCCGGTGGCGATCGCCACCCCGCGGGCGGTGGTGAACCGGGCGCTCCGGGGCCGCGGCGTCACCGTGGTTCCCGACACCGTGTTCGTTACCGCTTGCGATGAGGGCGCGGACGCGCGGCGTGCGAGCGTCGGTGGTGCCTGCTCCGAGGCCTGGTACGGCGACCCGGGCGAGGCCGCCTCCGGCTACGGGGCGGCGGTGTACGCGCTGTCGCTCGACCACCGGTAGCCGCGGCCCTGCCTGAGCGTGGAGATCGTGCCCAACGGGGCGAGCGACGGCAACTTCCTGCTCGACGCCGCCGTGATGTACAACCTGGGCCCCTGGATGACCGGCTGGTCCCTCCACCTGGGGGCGGGCATCCGCCTGTAGCGGGGCCCGGGTAGGCGGCTACTCGCAGTCGGCCGGGTCGAAGCCCGCGGCACGCAGGGCGGACAGGCGCATCGGGTCCGCCGCGTAGATCGCCTCGATGTCGACCGGCGGCACGTCCGTGCCGAGGGTGCTGTTGATCGCGGTGACGAAGGTCTCGGCCAAGAGTGCGTAGCCGGTGTTGCTGAAGTGGAGACCGTCGAAGGAGATGAAGCCGCCCAACAGCGTGATGCCCACGTTCTCGCCCGCGAGTTCGCGGCCGTTCGCAGCCACGTCGGCCACCACGCTCGCCACGTCGACCACGTGGACGTTGGCGTAGGGGGCGGCGGTGCTGTCGAGCAGCACGTTGTAGCCGACGGCCAAGTCCCGGATCTGCTGCGCCACGGCTTCCGCCTCGTCCTCCGTGTAGAGGCCCTCGCTGACCATCAGCGCCTGCTTCTGCCGGGCCGCCCCCAGCACGGTCGGGTCCGGCATGTTGGCCACGAAGACCTCGGCCCCCGTGGCCGATAGCCCCGCGAGGACCTCCTCCAGGGGAGCCCGCAACTCGTCGACCGGGGTCGCCTTCGACGGGTCGAGGTATCGCTCGGTGACGACGCTCCAGATGAGGTCGTTGCCCAGCAGGTCGAAGGACAAGGCCAGCGTGGGCTCGGCTGCGATCGCCAGTTCGAGCTGGGAGTAGGGCGGCGAGTCGCCCAGTCCCCCGTACGGGTCGTACACCAGGTGCGCCACGAAGTTGAGTTCGAAGGCGTCGCTGCCGTGGGCGAGCACCTCGACCTGCGCGCCGCCGACGGCGAGGTCGCGGGGCATCAGGTCGGGCGTCACCCGCCCGGGCGCGAAGGCAAACCCGTTCTCGTCGGCCAGCGTCGTGATGACGTCGACGCTGGCGTCGGACACGAACTCGACGATGTCGGGGATCTCGCAGCGGGGGGCGGCGCCCAGGTCGGCGACCCCGATCTCGGGGAACAGCCCTGGCACCAGGAGCGGTACGGCGTAGAAAGCGCCCGCGTTCTGGGCGAGGAGCATGCCCGGCGAGGCCAGTGAGCCGTGGTCGCTCGGGACGCCGTTCTGAACCCCCATGGTGAAGCTGGCGCCCACGCCCACCACGCGCGCGAAAACCGGGTCCAGCGGGGCGTTCACGACGAGGGCCTCGGGGAAGTCGAGCACGACGCCGTCCACCTCGAGCGAGACCGTGACCGGGCCGCTACTCGGGGCCCCCTGCCAGGTGGCGCTGGTGACGCCCTGGGCCGCGGAGAGCCCGAAGGCCTCCACGCCATCGACCCAGAGTCGGGAAACCTCGCCCTCGACGCCGGACACCTCGATCTCGGTGTAGCCGGTGGCGCTTCCCGAGGCCGGGCTGACCGCAAGCTCGTTGGCGGGCTGCGCGCACGCGAAGAGGAGGATCACCGGCGCCAAGTAACGCCGTCGGCCTCGGGGCCGGCGGGCACCGGGCTAGAACGCCCAGCCCACGTTGATGTCGGGCCCGATCCCGGAACTGTCCGCCAACACGGCGGCGAGTCCGACGTTGACCCGGAGACTCGACGCCGGTGCGTACTGGGCACCCAGGGACAGCCCGATCCCGGGGGACAGTTCCGCGTAGATGCCGCCCCCCAGGCCCACGTGGGCATTCCAGTCTGCCTCGATCGGCGCGTCGATGAACAACTCCGGTTGCGCGGCCATGGCCGCGAGCTCCCACCCGCTCGAGCCGAGGGCGCCCGCGTAGTAGGCGTTCGCGACGGTGCACCGGATCCCGAACAATGTCCCTGCACCGGTCCGGTAGCCCAGCTTGGCGGACAACAGCGGCAAGCCCGCCATCACCTCGCCGCCGATGCCTCCCCGCCGCGGGCCACGACTCCGCGTGGCGGTGGTCGTGGACGAGTCGCGGCTGGACAGGGGGAAGGGGTCGGTCGCCGGCGCGGCGGGCCCCGGCGTCGCCACGACGCCGCCGCTCCTGGCCCACCCCGCGACCGCGTTGTCCGAGGGGCCTTCCTCGAGAGTGCCACGACTCACGACGCTGCTGGAACTGGTCGTCGACATCACGGGCGTCTGCTGCCGCAGGCCCACCACCTGCAGCATGCGCTCGACGTAGAACTGGGCCTCGCCCAGGGTGACGGCGCCGTCGCGGTCGCCACCGAGCTCGCCGTCGGCCCAGCCGCGCAGGGCGCCGACGACAAAGTAGGTGAAGGCGCCGTGCCCGGAGACCGGCAGGGGGCCAGCGGTCTGCCCGGCGCTGGCGGCGACCCACTCCACTACCCGCCCCGTCTCCGCCAGGTCGTAGACGGGTACGGCGAAGCGTCGCCCAGCGACGAGCTGGGCGCCGTCGCGCGAGCCGCCCGTGAAACACGCGTCGGTGACGACGGCAACCCGCGCGCCGTTGCGCGCGCCCGCGTCCCGGAGTGCCCGCACGCTCACCGCGTAGTCGTCGATGACCTCAGGGTCGGGTGGCGCGTCGCCCGCCAGCAGGATGCGCTCGGAGGTACTGGGTGACGCCAGCCCGTGACCCGCGAAGTAGATCCACAGCCGCCCGGACGAGCCGGTCGCGGCGCCCGCTTCGGCCACCGCCTCCTCCATCTGCCGACGCGTGACCTGCCCGCTGAGGTGCCACACGCGGTCCGGCGGCACCCCGAGGGTGTAGACGACGAGGTCGCGGAACGCGCGGGCGTCCGCCGTGGCGAAGGGGACGTCCGGGAACTGGTAGTAGTCCTCGACGCCAATCACCACGGCGGCGTCGCCGGGAGCGCGGGCGCCCGATCGCAGCGGCCGGTCGATCGACGGCGGGACGTCATCGGCGAGGGCCACCGGCGACAGCAGCACGACGGCAGCGAACAGGGACAGGAGGGTGGTGATCACAATCTCGCTCCTACCCGCCTTCGCGGCGAGCGACACGCCCAACCCCTGGTCCACCTCCGAGCCGCCCCTGGTGTCGCGACCCACCGCGACGGACAGCCGGGCTCCCTCGGCCTCCCCGCCGGGGTCCGCGCGACTTGCGACCTGATGTGTCGCGACACACTTGGTGAACCCCAAGCCCCCGAAAAGAAGACAGCAGCCCACCCTAAGCCCCACGAAACATGACAAGTCGGGATCCTGGGCCTCCCGGCAACGGTAGGCTCAACCGACGAACCTGCCTTTTCGTAGGGTGGTCGGGCTCCCAACCGCCCCGAACCACCCCAGTTGTACGATTTCGTGCCGCTTAGGGTGCGCCCCTGTCTTGAAAAGGGGGGCTTGGGGTCCATCCCAGCGCCCCCCGCGCCCTACTTCGCCACAAGGACGCCCGCGCGCACGCGCTCGGGGAGGTCTTTCCACGCCGCGTAGAGCGCCTGGTGGGTGGGAAAGGCCCCGCCGAACCAGTCGAGTTGCGAGAGGTTGGGCTGGAAAGCGCCGCCGGTGTCGGTGAGCACCGCCAGCCGGAGCACCGTCCCGGTCGGCGAGGGATGCTCGATCACGACCACCCGCCCGAGGCCGAGGTTGTACACGTCGCCCGCCACGGTCACCCCCGCACCGATGGCGGTGTGGTCCCCACCGGGTTGCCCATACCCCCGCGGTTCCGGAACTTCCTCGAAGTACCAGTACCGGTCCTGATCGCGTCCTCGTTTGCCTCCGTCGTAGGGGATGCCGTTGCTGGCTTCGACGTTGAGCAAGCGGCGAGCACCCCCCGGCAACGACACCTCCACCGATCCCTGCATGATGGCGTCGTGGACGTGGGCCTCGGCGAGCCACGCCAGGGGCTCAGCCTTCCCCGCGCCGTCCCCGCGCAGGTAGGCGCCCTCCATCACCTGCCTGCGGGTGAAGCGGCTTCGCCACGGCTCGCCCGGGTCGGCGTAGACGGCCTGGTCGAAACCCGGCTCGGGCGACGCCCGGCCCTCGACCTGGACGACCAGGTAGCGGGTGAGTCGCAACTCCCCCGGGGCGAGCCCAAGTTTCGACGCTCGGGCCCCGGGCGGGGGTGTCCACCGGTAGTAGGTGAATTGCGCTGCGAGCCAGGCGGGATCTGTCAACTGGGCGTCTGCGGCACTTGCGAGTCGCGACAACGTCTGCTCAACCTGGTCGACGGTCACCCCAAGTTCACTGAACATGCCCACGTTACTGGCGGGATCCGTGGGGTTCGCGCGCAGGTAGCGCAGGGCGTCGGCAGCAGCGGCGCGCACCGCTGCGGGGTCGGTACTCACCGCAGCGCCGTTCCAAGACGGCTCCTGTGCGGTGAACACCGAGGCCGCGTCGACCCTGCCGCCGGCCGGGGCCCCGCCCGGCCCGCGCAACTCCCACGCCAACGCCAACCCCACGAGCAGCATCCGGCACGGTAGCGTGGCCCCCGGCCCTCGGCGACCGGCGCTCCGCTGCTGGTCCTGCCGCCACCCGCCGCTCCCGGGCCAATACCCGGTTACTTCGCCAGATGCTCGTACTCTTGGCCTGTACCGCACCCGATCGCTGGGAGGGCGTCCCGCTGGCCAGGGGCACGAGGCCCTCCTGGGCGGACGCCGGCATGGCGCTCGAAGAAGGCGTCGCGACAAGGGGCGACGGCCGACGGCTCGCGCACCGAGTGCTGCACCCGGTGGAACAGGTGGATGGCACCACCTCGTGGCGCACCGAAGCCGACCGGTGGGTCGGCTCGGCGGAGCCGAAGGACGGCCCAGGGCACACCTGGACGATCGTGCTGCACGGCCAGCCTGAGCGCCTGCACGGCGTGCCCGTCCTACTCTCGCCGAACGGCGCATCGGTGGTCGCCCAAACCGGCGTGGGCGAGGTCCACGGCGTCATCGACTACGGCACACAGGCGTACGCGTTCACTTGCGCCGGCGACGACGCGGACGCCACGGTTGTCGGGTGGTGCCTGGGCTTCATGGCGCGCACGTACGTGGAGACGTGGGAGGGTTGACGGGCCTTGCGACTGGGTGTCGCGGGGGGCGTTGCGCGGGCGGGCCGCCGGGCGGGGTCTCGATCGTCGCACCACGCCCGGTCCTCGCTTCGCCGCCCTCGGGCGCATAGGCTCGCCGCGTGCGCGACGTCCTCGCCGAACTGCTCGACCTGCTCCGCCTCGAGCGCATCGAGGAAAACCTCTTCCGAGGGCAGTCCCAAGACCTCGGCTGGGGCGCGATCTTCGGCGGGCAGGTGCTGGGGCAGGCCTTGTCGGCGGCCGCCCAGACGGTGCCGCCCGAGCGCACCGTCCACTCCCTGCAGAGCTCGTTCCTGCGCCAGGGCGACGCACGGCGCCCGGTGGTCTACGAGGTGGACCCGCTGCGCGACGGTTCCAGCTTCAGCACCCGGCGCGTGCTCGCCATCCAGGGCGGGAAGCCCATCTTCGCCCTCACCTCGAGCTTCCAGGTGGAGGAACCTGGCTACGACCACGCGGTCGCCATGCCCGACACCCCCGGCCCCGAGGGCCTTGACAGCGAGCGCGAGGTGGCCCTCCGAAACGCAAGCAACATCCCAGAGCCCTTCCGGGCCATGGCCACCGCCGAGCGCCCGATCGAGATCCGGGCCCTCCACCACGTCAACCCGCTGCGGCCCAAGGCGCACCCGCCTGCTCGCCAACTCTGGTACCGCGCCGCGGGCCCCCTCCCCGACGCACCGGGCATCCACCGCTACCTCCTGGCCTACGCCTCCGACTTCAACTTCCTCACCACCGCGATGTTGCCCCACGCCGTGAGTTGGCTCACCCCCGGCATGCAGGTGGCCAGTCTGGACCACGCCATGTGGTTCCACCGCCCGTTCCGCTTCGACGACTGGTTGCTCTACGACGTGGAGAGCCCGTCGGGGAGCGGTGCCCGCGGCATGGTGACCGGACGCTTTTTCAGTCGCGACGGCAAGCTGGTGGCGACCGTGGCGCAGGAGGGACTGATGCGGAACAGGAACTGGGGCGCCGGGTGAGCTCCGACTACGCGCTGGTGGTCGAGCCGGTCGCCCGGCGCGGCGTGGTGCTGGTCGGCGCCTGTCGCGACGAGGGACTCCCGTGCGAGTGGGTGCGCTCCGACGACGAGGCTCGGGCGGCATGGCTCCGCCGGGGCGCGCCCGCGATCCTGCTCGTCGAGCTCACCAACGCGCATGTCAACGGCTTCCGCCTGCTGGCGGAGTTCCGGGAACTGTCAGCGCCGTCCGACGTTCCCGCCATCGTCGTCTCTGCCTTCGGCGCCTTCCGCGACACGGCGTGGAGCCTGCGCGAGAGCCTCAACATCACCGCGGTGCTCGGCTCCGACGTCCCTGCGGCGGGTGTGCGGCTTGCGATCCGCCGCGCCCTCGGCCGCGCCGGCGCGCAACTGCCCGAACCCGACAACCGCCCCGATCCCCGTCGCGAGCAGGTCCGCCTGGCGCGGCTGCGCGAGACGGGGCTGGCCGACGCGTCTTCGGTGTCGGAGCGGCTGCAAAACCTCGTCGAAGCAGCGGCCTCGGCCTTCGGCGTGCAGGCGGCGGTGTGCTCGGTCTTGACGGAGGACCGCGAGGTCGTCCTTGCCCAGACGGGGCTCACCGGCAGCCTGCTCAGGGACCGCGGCGTGCCGCGGCGCTCGAGCATCGGGCGTCACGTCGTCGAGGGCTCGGGCGGCGAGGCGCTGGTGATCGAAGATGCCCAGCAGCACCCGACGCTGACCGACAACCCGTTGGTCCGCGAGGGCCTGGTTCGCGGCTTCGCGGGCGTGCCGGTCGCCAGCGCCGGCGGCGCCACCCTCGGCGCCCTCTGCTTGCTGGACACCCGGCCCCTGAGGCTCTCGCCGGAGGCGCTGGACGCCCTCCACCAGTTGGCCCGCCGCGCGGCCGGCGAGCTGGATCTCGTCGTCTCTCACCGACCCCGGGGCCTCGCCGACGACCGTGCCTACGCACTGCGGCACGTCCACGCCGTCCTCCAACATCTCGACACCCCGCTGGCGCTCTGGGGCCCCGACGCGCGACTCCGGGTGGCCAACGAGGCCTTGTCGAAGGTGCTCACCGTGCCCATCGAGGCGATCCTGGGCCGCGACCGCGCCAGCTTCGGGGAGCTGGTGGAGGCCGTAGCAACCGATGCCGCTGTGGCGCGCACCCTCGGGGGACTCGGCGCCGAGCCGGTGGTGGCCCACGAGGACATCACCGTGCGCGGCCCGCCGGAGCGCAGCTTCGCCTTCAGCACCAAGCCGGTCGCCCTGCCCGACGGTACGGGTCAGCTCGACGCGTGGCGCGACGTGACGGCCGAGCGGGAGCTCTCCCGGCTCGCTACCACCGACCCCCTCACCGGCCTGGCCAACCGGCGCGGCGGCGAGGACGCGCTGGTCCGCGAGGTCGCGCGCTGCAAGCGTTGGGGACTCCCCCTGTCGGTCTGCGTGCTCGACATCGACCACTTCAAACGGGTGAACGACACGCATGGCCACGCGGTGGGCGACCGCGTCCTCCGCGATCTGGCCACTATCGTGTCGCGACAGCTACGCGCCAGCGACCTGGCGGTCCGGTGGGGCGGCGAGGAGTTCCTCCTGGTCCTGCCGGGCACCGACCTCGTCACCGCCCGCCAGGCCGCCGAGCGGGTCCGGGTGGCGGTAGCCGGGCACGCGTTCGCGGGCGTGGGACAGGTCACGGTCTCGATCGGCTGCGCCGCCCTGGCCGGCGACGTCGACGCCGACGCGGCGATCGCCTCGGCCGACGCCAACTTGTACGCCGCCAAGGCCGCCGGTCGCAACCGGGTCGTGTAGGAAGCACCGTCAAATCGGCATCGCCGGGCGCGCCCGCCGCCCCCCGGCGATAACCCGCGCGGCCGTGCCGTTCCCGATCACGACCCGCACCATCCTGCGCTTGGCCCTGCCGGCGGCGGCGTCCGCGCTCCTCAACAACGCTTTCCGGGTGATCGACCAGCTCGCGGCCGGCGGCATCTCCACCCCCGCCCAGGCCGGCATCGGCAGCTCCACCTTCGTGCTCATCGCCTGCTACGCGGTGCACGTGGTGGTGGCGGCGGGCGTGGGACCCTTGCTCGCCCGTGCAACCGGAGCTCGCGACGACGACCTCGCCCGCCGCACGGTGGGCACCGGGCTCGCTGCCTGTTTCGTGCCGTACGTGGTGGTGGCCAGCACGGTGGGCCTCGGCGCCGATCACATCGCGGCGCTGATCGGCCTGCACGGCGACACGGCCGCGCAGGCGAGCACCTTCATGCGCACCCTCGCGCTGTACGGCTTGCCCCTCGCGTTCGCGCCCACCATCGACGCCATCTTCGTGGCCCGGGGGCAAACCGGGCGCATGATGTTCCTCCAGGTGAGCGCTGCGGTTCTGAACTGGGCGCTCAACCCCCTCTTCATCCACGGCCTGGACCTCGGCGTGGCCGGGGCCGCCTGGGCCACGATCGTCGCCCGCGTCCCGGCGGTGACAATCGGACTCTGGCTGGTGCGCCGTCCCCTCGGTTGGCGAGTCGCGACGGACGACACCCTGCGCCGCATCCTGCGCCTGGGCTTCCCGATGGGCACCAACGTCCTGGCCTACGCGCTGGTGTACTTCTTGATGTTGCGCACCACCATCTCGCCGCTGGGCCCGGAGGTCAACGCTGCCCTGGGCATCGGGTTCTCTGCGCTCGAGGGCATCACCTACCCCATCTTCCTTGGCCTCTCTCTGGCGGTCACCTCGCTGGTGGGCCGCGAGCTCGGCGCCGGGCGTCCCGAGGGCGCGATGCGCGCGGCGAAGGTGGCCCTTCCCCTCACCACCGCCCTGGGCCTGGCCAGCGGGCTGGTGTTCTGGTTCCTAGCCCCGACGATCTGCGCGCCCTTCACCGACGACCCGGTGGTCCTCGCCGAGGCGGTGCGCTACGCCCGCGCGCTCGGCTGGTCGCAACCCAGCGTGGCCTGGGAGGCCTTGGCCGAAGGCGTGTTGCTCGGCGCCGGCGCGTCGCGAGCGGTGTTCTGGATGTCGGCACCGCTCAACATGCTCCGCGTGCCGCTGGGCTACTTTCTGGCTTTCCCCCTCGGCTGGACCGCCGACGGGGCGTGGTGGGCGATCAACCTCACGTCGTTCCTCAAAGCGGGCATCAAGGGGCTGGTGGCCGCGCGGGGGAAGTGGGTGGGGATCGTGGTTTGAGGGGGAAGCACCCTGGCCCTCCACCGCGGGGGGGGGTGGGGGGCGAAGCGGGGGGGGGGCATCACGCGGTTGAACCCTGCGGCGTCAGGGCTCTACCACCGCCCGGTGACGACGAGGCCCAGCGTGCGGCCGTCGACCGGGACGGCGATGCCGATGCCGCCGAGCACCAGCCCCACCCCGAGACCGGCGTAGCCCAGGGCGTAGGTGGTGTTGACGGTGTCTTGTTGGCTGGCGCCGGTGGTCACGTCGGTGGCGCCGCTCTGGATGCTGGCCAGCACCTGCGCCTCGGAGACGGCCGCAGCGACCAGCGCCGCGCCGCCCGCGGCGCCCACGATGCCGCCGGTGACGAGGAGGGGGACCTTCGCGGAGCCCGAGGCGCGGGGCTCCACCCGGGCCTCGGAGCGGGTGTCCGGCGGCGCAGTGGGGCGCACATCCGTCGTCGGCGCCTGGGTTCGAAGCTCCATCGCGGGCTTGAAATGGGCCGCCTCCTCCAGCGTCACAACCTCGCGCACACCGTCGGCACGCAGAGTCTTGCTACGCCCCAAGTAGATGTCGCGAAAGGCGTCACGGCTCGGGTCAGCGACGACGAACCGGCCCCGCAGAACGTCAATGGAAGCGCGCCCCTGCGCAGCGTCGACGCGCTGCCACTCGGCGAGGAACACCTCCGCAGAAGGAGCGCGTCCGCCGTACTCCGCAGCCACGAAGCGTGCGAACAGAACGGCATCCCCGGGATCCGGCGGGCCGCCGGCCCCCTCGCGCACCCGCCGCTTCAACTCCGCCAGCGCCCGCTGCGCGAGGTCTACCTCGGGCACCGCCACCGCCTCGGTCACGTCGTCGACGGTCACGCTCGCCGCGGCGTACTGCCGCACGAAGGCCTCCACCACCGCCGCCGTGTCCGCGCCGGCGTCGGCGGTCAAAAGCGGCTTCACCTGGGCCCAGTCGGCGCGGGCACGCGACAACACCGCCGCCGCCGCCGTGTCGAGTTGTTTGCGACGCTCGGCCTCGGCCTCGGCGCGGGCCCGGGCGGCTTCTTCCAGCATGCGCCGGGCCTCTTCCTCCTTGGCCCGGGCCACGGCGGCCGCGCGGGCGAAGTCGGTGTTGCCGCCGAGGTTCATCGCGGTGTCGCCGGGCGCCACGTTGCTCGTGGCACGGGAGAGCGCCGAGAGGTCCGGCCCCCGCTCTCGCCCTCGCGCCAGCGCCAGGTCGACCTCGCCGCTGGTGCGGGGCTCCTGCCGCCGCCCGGTGACGACGAGGTTCAGCGCCCCGGCGGCGTAGTCGCCTGCCTCGCGGGCGGTGGCC
>CAYHRZ010000014.1:0-25479 GCA_964359125.1 uncultured Klebsiella sp.
CCGTAGCCGCGGGCGTGTGCCCACGCGATCGCGCTCCCTGCCCCGCCCATGGCGTCGTAGGTGCTCCAGAATGCACAACCGCGCTCCGCGGCCAGGCGACGCTGGACCGCCACGAGGTTCTTCATGCCGGGTCGCGACTTCTCCAGACCGTCGGCCTCGTCGACGAAGCCCTGGTCCAGCGGGGTGACGACCCGGCACGAAGCCGCGCCCTTGCCCGCGAGGATCGTGTCCAGGCCACCCCCGAAGACCGGCGCGTAGGCCTCGCCGCCCCGGCTCAGCAACGACGGGTAGCCCGCCTCGTTGCCGCCGATCATCACCACCACCAGGTCCGCGCCGCGCTGGGTCACCTGGGGGCGCAGGTTGTCTTTCGCGAAGGTGGTGAAACTCTTGGAGCCCACGCCCACCACGCCCAGCGACTCCCACGTGGCGCCCGGCGTGCCGGTCTCCAAGACGAGGCCATAGAACGGCACCGTCCCCCCGCTGGCCCCGAAGGCGAACTTCGTGGCGGGCGCCGGTAGGTCCAGGACGAACCGCCGGTCGTCCGTCTGGGGGGCCTGGGCGGCGCCCCGGCCGATCTCCCGGTCGTCCGCGCTCACCCAGTAGCTGCCGTAGCCCTGGCCCCCCTGGTACCAGAGTTCGACGTGGCGCTGGGGGACGGCGTTCTTCTCGGCGTCGATGGCGCGTACCACCGCGTGCGCGCCGGATTCGAGGATGCCCACGATGCCGCCGAGGCCGTAGCGCCCGCCCGCGCCGCCCAACAGGATCGTGCGCCAGGACCAGCCCCCGCCCCGACTGGCGGTCACGTCGCTGCGCTGGTGCCAGGTGGGGTTGAGCGACGCGGTGACGAACCCCGGCCCCGCGTCGCCGAACCGGGCCTGGAGGCGCGCGCGCACGGTGCGGGCGAAGCCGTCGGCCGCGATGGTGGAGTCGCCGTAGTGGATGGCCCGGGCCACCCCCCGCCCCGCCTCCGCCTCGGCCAGCGCCGCGAACCAGTGCGACAGGCCACGGTGACCCTCGTCGACCACTGGCGTGGGGACCCCCAGTCGCGGGGCGCCGAGGGCGAGGCAGAGCGAGAGCAGCAGCATCGGGCCCTGCCGGTAATCCGGGAGGCGAGGGGTGACCGCCCCGTGCTACGCCGCCAGCATGCGCACCGCCGAGCAGTGGTTCGAGGAGTACGGCGCCTCGCACCGCCACCCCACCAACAAGCGCATCCACTGGGTGTGCGTGCCCCTCATCCTCTGCAGCACGCTGGGCCTCTTGCAGTCGGTCCCGCTGGCCGGCCCTGGACCCTTGCACCTCGGGACTCTCGGCGCCGTGGTGGCCCTGGCCTTCTACGCCACCCTCGGCCTACGGCTGTTCATCGCGATGGCGGCGGTGCTGGCGGCCTCCCTGGGGTTGAACGCGGCGATCGCGCAGGTCGCCCCCTTGTGGGGGGTTTCCGCCGGGGTCTGGCTGCTCGCTTGGGTGGCCCAGTTCTACGGGCACGAACTCGAGGGCAAGAAGCCCTCGTTCTTCAAGGACCTCCAGTTCTTGCTGGTCGGCCCCGCGTGGGTGGTCAACGCCCTGCTTGCCCGTAGGGCCGCCCCGTCGGCGTAGGCGAAAGCTCAGCGACCGAGGGGAACCCGGGCGGGGGCGTCCAGGACGGCTCCCCTCCCCGCGCGGGCGCCCCGGCCACGTCGACGAAGGGACCGATTCGCGGCCGCGACAGGGCCGAGAGGTGGGCCCGAGAGTCGAGCAGGCGGCCAAGGTCGCGGGCCAGCGAGCGCACGTAGTAGCCGCCGCGGCATACCAACTCCAGGCGCGAGAATGCATCGTGATGTATCAGCCAGCGGGCCGAGTGCAGGTACACCCGCGACGGGGCCAGGCTGACCAACTCCCCGCGGTGCGCCTTCCGGTAAGCCGGCTCGCCCTCCACTTTCTTGGCCGAGGTGGCGGGCGGAACCTGCTCCTGCCAGCCAAGGAAGCTCGCCAGCGCGGCGTCGCGGTCCCCGCGCGGCGCGTCCGCGGTGGCGACCACCTGTCCGGTGGGGTCGCCGTTGTCGGTCTCCACACCCCAGCGCAGGTCGGCGACGTAGGTCTTGGGCAGCGTGTGGATGGCGTCGAAGGCGTGGACCCAGTCGCCCACGAGCACCAGCAACAGGCCGTGCGCGAAGGGATCCAGGGTCCCCCCGTGGCAGGCGCGTAGCCGACAACCCACCTCCGCCTCCAGGCTGGCGATGGTCGCACGAAACCGGGAGAAACTTGTTTCGCCCGGCGACTTGTGCACTCGCCAGATCCCGTCGACGGGGCTGGTCCGGGCCCGGCGACGGCCGGTCACACCACCTCCATCACGCTGAACACGGCGCGGGCGGTGGACGGGTCGGTGGTGAACAGTGTGCCCGAGCGCACCAGCCCGTCGACGATCGCGAGGGGCCGCGGGGCGGGCCGCCCGTGTTCCACGGGGAACACCCGCCAACGCGCCCGCGCCGAAGGGTGGAGTCGCCTCTGTATCGAGAGTGATACACGACCCATGGTGTATCGACAGTTCACCTCGACCACCGGGTCGATCTTGAATGTATCAGCGTCGCGATACACCATCGCGTCGACGCCCACGGCGCCGCGCACCCCGCGAGACCACAACCGCGGCGCCAGGGCCCCGCCCACCGCCCTTGCGAGTGAACGCAACCAGTCCCGGTCGCGCCCCTCGCCGCCCACCCACCGCCGCAGCGAAGGCTCCAGGCCGTCGATCCACTGGCCCGGCACCGTACCCGTGAAACACCCGCGTGTATCAGTCTCGAAGCACACGGTGCCGCGGAAGGCCACGCCACCCTCGTGCAGGTCGTAGTGAAACGACAAGTCGAGCACGCGCTCCCGCCACGGCTCCACGCGCAGTTCCCCGTGCGCGGCCAACTGTCGTTGCACCCAGGTCGCCGCCGCCCGGGTGAGCGGCCCACGGATCCGCCCTCGGCCAGCGGTGCTGAAGGGCGCCTTGACGACCCAGCCCCGGCCCAGGGCGGCGTGCGCTTCGGCGCTGCTCGTCGCCACCTCGCCTGCCGGGCGACTGATACACGGGTCCTGTATCACATCGAGAATTTCGTTCTTCCAACGTAGTTGTTCCACCTTGGAGTGCGCGGATCGCTGCTCGGCAGACCAGCACCGTCCCGCCCGGACCAGGAGGGGCCGCAACGGGGCGGCCGTGGCCTCGGCGGCGGGGGTCCACCCCCAGGGCTCCAGTGCGCCGAGCTTCCGGCCCCGCAACGACCGCTGGTCCGGCACGAACTCGGGCAGGACGTAGCCGGCGGCGCCCAGGTGCGCGCACCAGGCGGGGCTCGGCGGGCGCGGCGTGACCACCACGTCCTCCCGGGCGGCGAGGAAGGCGCAGAGCGGCGCAAGGTCCTCCGCCAGCGCGCGGACGGCGGCCGTCGGCGTGTGCGGCCCCCGGGCCACTTCGTCTTCGCACGCGGCGTTGAACCAGTACACCGACGGTGGGCGGCCCCGCGAGGCGCCGTGTACCGACAGCCGCTCCACGAATTCGGTCGAGAACCCCGCGGCGCGGCGCCCCTGGTGGTCGAAGTGGGGGCCGCGGGCTCGGGCGAGGCTCAGGGGTGGCGCCAGCAGGCCCGCCAGCGTGTCCCACTCGGGCGCGCCCGGGGGCGTCCAGACGCGGAACCAGCGCAGCCCGTCTCGCACGTGACCGACCTCGTCGGCGTAGACGCGGCTGAGCACGCCCGCCGTCTCGGTGTCGCCCAACTCGGCGAAGCGCCCTCGGTAGTGGCGGGCGTAGTCGAGGTTGGCCTGCTCGAACACCAGCGCCACCCGGGCGGTGTAGTCCAGCGGCGTTGCCATGCCCTGGGCCGCGCGCCAGATGAAGTCGTTCATCGGGAACTGCCCAAGTTCCACGCCCATCGCCTCCATCCTCGACAGGTACAGCCGGAGGTGCTGCTGCTCCTCGGCCATGGTCCGGGCGAGGTCGGCCCGGAACGCCGGTGCGGCGTCGGGAAAGGCGAGCACGGTGGCGGCCATCACCTCGAGCGCCAGCAACTCGTGGTTGGCGAGGCGGTGCAACAGGGCGCCGCGGGCCTCGGCGCTCTCGAGGCCGGGCGACAACCGCGCCCGCTCGCGCGGCGCGGAGAACCCCATGCCCGGCGGGCGAGCGGGCAGCGGCAGCCTCAGGGGCAGCCCCGGGGCGTGGTCGGTCAGCGACGGCGCGCGGAGCTTGTCGTCGAGGCACTTGGCCTCGAGGATCGACAGGGCCCAGTCGCGCATCTCCACGGCGAGCCCGTAGCCCTGCGGCGCCCGGGATAGCAAGGCGCCCTGGGAGGTGGAGTGCTCGTCGCGGCGTCGGCCATCGAGAAGGCATGGGGCGACCGCCTCGTGCTCCGGGGCGTGGACCTCGTGATCCAGCCGGGCGAGGTGGTGGGCCTCGTGGGCCCGAACGGTTGCGGCAAGTCCACGCTCTTGTCGATCCTCGCAGGCACGGAGCAGGCCGACCACGGCACGGTGGACCGCCGCGTGGCGGCGGGTCACCTGGCCCAGGAGCCGGTGCTGCCGCCGGGCACGGTCACCGAAGCCGCCCGGGGCGCCCTCGCGTGGCACGCCGCGCTACTGGCGAACTGGGAGGCCGCGATCACCCGCGGTGACGAGGCCGAGGTGTCGGCGTTGCAGTCCCGGCTCGACCTGGTGGGGTGGGACGTCGGTCACCGCGCGGATGCCGTCCTGTCGCGGCTGAGGGCGCCCCCCGGGACGCAGGACGTCCGCACGCTCTCCGGGGGCGAACGACGGCGAGTGGCCCTGGCCCAGGCGCTGCTCGCCTCGCCGGACCTGCTCTTGCTCGACGAGCCCACCAACCACCTCGACGCCGAGACGGTGGAGTGGCTGGAGGGGTTCCTGGAGGGCTTCGGCGGCGGGGTGGTGCTCGTCACCCACGACCGCTACATGCTCGAGCGCGTGGCGACGCGCATCGTGGAGGTGGAAGATGGCGTGGCCCTGTCGTACGCGGGCAGCTACGCCGACTACCTGGTGAGCCGGGCGGAGCGGCAGGTTGCCCTCCAGCGTGCCGACGACGCGCGCCTGGAGATGATCACCCGCGAGGCCGAGTGGGCGAGCCGAAGTCCCGCGGCCCAGACCAAGAAACAGAAGGCCCGGCTGGATCGCCTCGCGGCCCTCCAGGCCCTCCCCGAGATGAAACGGCAGGAGAACATGGCGTTTTCGTTGACCACCGGGGGCATCAAGCTCGGGCGCACGCTGGTCGACGCCCGCGGCTTGCGCAAGCGCTACGGCGAGCGCCGGGTGGTGTGGGACCTGGACCTCGACGTCGGCCCCGGGGAGCGCCTCGGCGTCGTGGGTCCCAACGGGGCGGGAAAGTCGACCCTCCTGGGCCTGCTCACCGGCAAGGTGACGCCCGACGGCGGCACCGTACACCGCGCCCCGAGGGTGAAGGCGGCGGTGCTCGACCAGGCCCGGAGCGGCCTCGACGACGCCGACACGATCTGGGAAGCGGCCGGGGGCGGCAACGACACGGTGGTGGTGGGCGACCGGCCCGTGCACGTGGCCGGCTTCCTGCGACGGTTCCTGTTCCCCCGGGAGATGCTCACCCAGAAGGTGGCGGGCCTGTCGGGCGGGGAGCGCGCTCGCCTGCTGCTCGCCCGGCTGATGTTGCAGGGCGCCAACCTCATCCTGCTCGACGAGCCCACCAACGACCTGGACCTCTCCACGCTCCGGGTCTTGGAGGAGGCGTTGGTCGACTACGACGGCGCCGTCATCGTCGTCACCCACGACCGCGCCTTCCTGGACCGGGTGTGCACGGGGCTCCTGGCCTTTTACGGCGACGGGCGGGTGGTGCGCTACGCGAGCCGCCAGCAGTGGCTGGCCGCGCTGGCGGCGGCGAGCGCCGCGCCGGCCCCGGTGGTCGCCCCGGTGCTCGCCGCGCGCCCCGCGTCCGAGCCCCGGCGGCGCCTGAGCTACCGCGAGACGCAAGCCCTGGCGGCGCTCCCCGCCCAGATCGACACCCTGGAAACGCAGCGCGCCGCGCTGGAAACTCGGCTGGCCGATCCAGCGACCTGGAAGGCGGGGCACGGCGAGGGGCTCTCGCGCGAACTGGCCGAGTTGGCCGCCCGCATCGAGGCCGCCTACGCCCAGTGGACCGAGTTAGAGTCGCGACAGTAGGTTCACAGAGCCCAGGGCGGCACGGGCCACAATTCGCTGAGGAACTCCAAGCAGGCACGCACCCGCGCGGGCAGGTGGGTCCGGTGCGGTCGGACCGCCCAGAAGTACTGGGAGAGGCCGTCGTGGTTCTTGATCACCTGCTTGAGCTGCCCGCTGGCCAGGTAGTCCCGCACCTCGAAGTCGGGCAAGTAGGCGACCCCCAGGCCCGCGAGGGCGTTCTCGAGGACCGCGTCGGTGGAGTTGGAGAGCACGCGCCCCGACACCGTCACAGAAATTTCATCTTTACCTTGTTTGAATCGCCACACCTTCGGGTTGTTCATGCCGGAGTACACCAGGCACTTGTGGCGGACGAGGTCGGTGGGCTTGACCAGGGCGGGCGCGTCCGCCAGGTACGCGGGCGACGCCACGACCAGCACCCGGAAGGGCCACAGGCGCTTTGCCACCAGCGAGGCGTTCTCCACCGTGCCGCCGCGGACCGCGAGGTCGTAGCCCTCGCCCACGAGGTCGACCTTCCGGTCGGTGAGGTCCACCTGCGCGTCGAGGCCGGGGAAGCGGCGCTGGAACTGCGCCATCTCGGCGGCGAGGTACCGCCGCCCGAAGGAGACCGGCAGCGAGATGCGGAGGGTGCCCACCACCTCGTCGCGTTCGGCGGCCGCCCGCGCCACCGCCGAGCGCAGCGATTCCAAGAGCGGTGCCGACGTCTCGTAGAAGGGCTGGCCGGTGTGCGTGGTGGAGATCTTCCGGGTCGTGCGGTGCAGCAACCGCACGCCCAGCCGAGCTTCGAGTTGGGTGACAAGGCGGCTCGCATGACTGCGGGAGATGTCGAGGGCCTTCGCCGCCGTGGCGTAGCTGCCACACTCCACGACGCGCACAAAGACTTCGACATCGGTGTACGACTTCGCGGGCATCTGCATCCTTGTCGGGGTAACGAGCTAGGGGCTGGGGCGCTGGGCGGCGGGAATGCGGCGTATTGTCGCACATCGCGACCGGACTCGCATCTCGATCGAGTGGGCATGGCCAAGACGTCATCCACAACTACCCGATTAGACAAAGGTAAAATCCGGCGCGACTTGCGGGCGGCGCTCCGCGCGATGCCCGCCACCACGGCGGCGCGCGCCGCGCCGGCGATCTGCGAGCGCCTGCGGCCGCTGCTCGCCCGGGGCACGGTGCTGGCCTTCTCTCCCCTCCCGGGCGAGGTGAACATCGAGCCGCTGCTGCACGAGCTCGCCGCGGAGGGACGCCTCGTCCTGCCTCGGGTCGACGGTTGGGGGCTCAGCCTGCACCGGGTGGCCAGCCCGGGGCTCCTGGGTCGCGGCGCCCACGGCATCGCCGAGCCGGGCCCGGACCTACCGAGGGCGACCCCCGGCGAGATCCAGACGGTGCTGGTCCCTGGCCTCGGGTTCACCGAAGCGGGCGCGCGACTCGGCCGGGGCGGCGGCTACTTCGACCGGCTGCTGCCCACCCTCGGCGCGCGGCGGGTGGGGGTGTGCTTTTCCCTGCAGGTGCTCCCGGACCTGCCCACCGAGGAGCACGACGCGCCGGTCGACATCGTCGTCCACGAGGGGAGGCAGGGGGGCGGGGACGACCCGGCAGGGCAGGCGGGTTAGCGCCCCGCGTGCTCTACCTCCTGTCCGCCGCGCTCGCCGCGCCGCCCGCCTTTCCCACGCTCACCGCCGACGAGCAGGCGAAGTTCGACCGGGGCGAACTGGTCATCCGCGCCGACACGTCCACCCCGATGACCGTCTCCACCGGGGTGGTGAAGGTGAAGGCTCCCCCCGCGCTCTTGTGGACGGAGACCCTCGACTTCGACGCGCGGCTGCCCGAGAACCCGACGATCAAGTCGATCGAGGAGTACGGCCGCATCTCTCCCGACGAGTGGTTCGTCCGCTTCGAGCTATCGATCTTCGGAATCCACGTCACCATCCACGACCGGTGGACGTGTTTCCCGGCGGAGTACTACTGCACCTTCGCCCAGGATCCCGGCGCCACGAGCGACGTGCGCGAGGAGGCGGGCTGGGTGGTCGTCAAACCCCACCCCGAGGGCAGCGCCATCGCCTTCCACTCGCAGTTCATCTCGGAGGTGTGGGCGCCCTCGTGGATCCGCAAGTGGTTGGCCAACGACAGCATGGTCAACGTGCTCGACAAACTGCGCGTTCGAACGGAGAAGAAGGCCCGCTAGTCCACACAGGGCACCGGGCGCCCGTCGCCCCCGGGCTGAGGCGTGCAGCCGCCGCGGTACCTGGCCACCACGTCGGCCACGTGGGCCTCGACGCCCCGGATGAAGCCCGCCATGGAGCTACGCGTGTACGCGTCGGCCGCGTCGGCGGGGATGTTGCCCCCGAGGTCCACCCGGACCTGGTACACCGCCAGCGTCTCCGCCGGGCCGAGCGACACCAGCAGCCAGGAGCCGGTGTTGTCGGCCATCGTCACGGCGCCGTCGAAGGCCTCGGCGTCGGTCCGCACGCGAGCCTCGGCCAGGCGCGCGTTGTCGATGGTCCAGGTGCGCTCCCAGGTGTCGCATGCCGCCGCGAGGCGCTCGTTGTTGCGCAGCCGCAGCACCCAGTGCCGGTCGACGACCGGCCAGGGCAGGTCCAGCCGCTGGTACAGCACCTTGGGGGACGACCAGCTCCCGTCCAGGGCGATCTCGGTGAGGCCCGCCACGTCGTCGCTGAGGCGGTCGTCGGTCAGCGACAACCACACGAGGCCGCGGGCGGCGGGGATGGTCGCCACGCCCACCGCGCCCGCAGGCAGTTTCACCCGGCCCACCTCACCCGTCGCCGCGTCGACGAACACCGAGGCGGGCAGGGGCGGCGGCGGCTGGTGCGCCAATGCGGCCACGGTCGTCGCCACGCTGGCCCACGCGGCGGCCAGCGCCTCCGCGGTCATCGCCTAGTTCAGCACGAAGGGGTGGGAGGCCTTCACCGTCCCCCCGCTCGGCTCGGGGAATTTCAGGCGGCGCACACTCGACACGATGCAGGCTTCGAGCGGCGGGTTCGCGACCGTCGACTCCGATGCCGTCGCGTTGATTGCCCGACCCGAGAGGTCGATCTCCCACGACACCAGCATGCGACCGGTGGGGTTGCTGCCCCCGTACCGGGTGACGCAGTCTTGCACCGCGTAGCTGTTCTTCTTCAAAACCGCGCTGATCGCGCTGGGCGCGAGCATGCCCACGCCGCTGTCCATGTCGTAGGCGTCGACCGCTTCCGCGGCAGGCGCGGCGGCGAGGTTGGCGGCCCCGGGCTCCGAGGCGGGGGCCTCGGTGGTGGACGCTGGCGGGGCGTCCAAGTCGAACTCGGCCTCGTCCTTGGCCAGGGCAACACAGAGTACCAGTACGATCATCGGGTTCGCCGGGAGCGGCGGCATGGTACCGCAACCAGGACCCCACGGGAAGCCCCTTTCGGGACTACCGCAGCGTCCCCACGACGCCCGTCCAGGCCTGGTTGGTGCAGTCCAGGCACTGCCGCCCGGTGAAGCTGGCGGTGAACGTGCCCACGAAGGTGTCGGCGGCCGTGAACTCCCCCTCGAAGTTGTAGGTCTCGGTGCACCCGCCGGCCAACTCGCGCTCGGTGCTGTAGGTGGACGACGTGAGCCAGGTCCCGGTCATCGTGCCCGGTTGGCTGCCGCTGCCCACCGCCGTGATCGAGATGTTGGGGTAGGTGTCGAGGATCGACACCTGGTCGAAGTCGATGTCGACGTAGCCGTAGGCGCAGTCGTACTGGATGCGGGTGTCGAGGTCGTAGTAGCCGTCGACCGAGCACGTGCTGTCGCGACCATCACAGTCGTTGTCGACACCGTCGTCGCACACGTCGTCGAGCAGCGGCGACACCAGGGCGTTGCCGTCGTCGCAGTCGCCGGCGCAGGTGGTCGCGCCGTCGCCGTCGCCGTCTGGGGCGTCGAGGGTGTCGGTGTTGCAGTCGTCGTCGACCCCGTTGCACGCCGTCTCGGCCACCCCCGGGTTGATGCCAGGGGTGAGGTCGGCGCAGTCCTCGCACTCGGTGTAGCCGTCGCCGTCGTGGTCGAGACCGTCGGCGGTCTCCTCGTCGCAGTCGTTGTCGATCTCGTCGCAGTCGACCTCGCTCGCGTCGGGGTTGATGCCGGGATCGCTGTCGTCGCAGTCCACCGCGTCGGCGCCGAGGAGCTCGGTACAACCATCGGTCGCGTCGACGAAGCCGTCGCCGTCGGCGTCGACGCTGTCCACCGTCGTGTCGTCGCAGTCGTCGTCGATGTCGTTGCAGGCCACCTCCACCCCGGCGGGGTTGATCGTCGCGTCGGCGTCGTTACAGTCCAGCTTCTCGGCGGGGTAGGCGGCCGCACAGTCGGCGTTGTCGGCGTCGAAGTAGCCGTCGCCGTCGCGGTCGAAGGCCCCGTCGAGCGCCTCGCCCTCGCTGGATTGCAGCACGCCGTCGCACCGGGCCGTCTCGGTGACCGAGACGTCGTTGGCGCAGGCGACGAGCAGGAGGCAGGAGAGGGTTCGCCGCATCGGGACTCCGTGGCTAGGCTACGATATCCGCGCTGCCGCGCGCTCGGGCCCTTGTAGCTCAGCTGGACAGAGCAGGGGATTTCTAATCCCCAGGTCGCAGGTTCGATCCCTGCCAAGGGCGCCACCCCTCCCGGCGACAGTTTATGCTCGCCGGATGTGGAAGGTCATCGCCGCCGTGGTCGCGCTCCTGCTGCTCGCATGCGGCGGCGTCGTCGCGCTCGGCAGCTACGGAGGCTTCGAGTACTGGCGGTTGGCCCAGGTGGAGTCCGAGGTGGCCGTGGCCGACGCCCGCTTGGCGGAGGCCGAGGCGGCGGCAGAGCAACGACGAAACGCCGCCTGCGAGGAGGGCCAGTTCGCCTACGCCGCCAAGGACTACGGCCGGGCGGTGGACCGCCTGGACGAGTGCATCGAACTGGACCCCGGCAACGCCACTGCGCTGCTCGCCCGGGGGAAGAGCTACGCCCAGTTGGAGCGGTTCGAGCGCGCCGAGGCCGACATCGACCGTGCCGCCGCCATCGACGGCAGCAACGCCGAGACCTGGAAGGCGCTGGCCTGGGTGCGGGTGCGGCTGTCCGACGACCCCGGCGCCGTTGCGGCCGCGGACCGCTGGGTGGCGCTCGAGCCCAACGAGGCGGCGGCCTACCAGCTCCGCGCCGACGCCGCCTACCGGCAAGGCCTCGTGGAGCTCGCGGTGCGCGACGCCACCCGCGCCTGCGACCTGGGCCTCGAGGAAGGCTGCGCGCTCAAGGCGCGCATGCGACGGTAGCCAGGGTGTAAGGCCCGGGGCCGGGGCGCCGTTGTGCCGGCGAACCCGGAGCCACCGTGTCCTTCCTCGACAACGTCCAACTCGCCTACGCCTGCCCGCTGCGCTGGGAGAAACTCGTGGGTGGGGACCGCCAGCGGTACTGCGCCCAGTGCGAGCGGCACGTCCACAACCTCAGCGCCATGACCCGCCCGGAGGCGGAGCGGCTGCTGGCCTCCGAGAGCACGCCCATCTGCGTCCGCGTGGAAGTCGACGCGCACGGGCGCGCCGTCCACCGGCCGGGCCTCGCCGCGGTGGTGGCCGTCTCGCTGCTCGCGGCCTGCGGGGCCGACGGCGCCGACTCGGCGCTCGACAGCGGCTCGTCGCACGCCGATAGCGCCGGGGCGCTGATGGTCGACGACGCGCCGGGTACGGCGGCAGGCGCGGCCCACACCCCCACGACCATCCCGGAGGCCGACCAGGGGAGCCGCGTCGTGCACGCGGAGGCAGGGGTGGGCGGCGACACGGCTGGCGCGCGCGGCGGGGGCGCCAGGCCGGACGTCGACAAGCCGGACACCGAGGTGGTCGGCCGCATTCGCCCCCTGATGGGTCGGCCGGCGGTGAGGTTGGGGGAGCCGCTGGCGGTGATGGGCGTGCCACCGGTGACGCCGCGCGACCGGTGAGCCATGTGTCGCGACACCGCACGTCACACGACTCGAGTTGAGCACCAGCCCTCCCGCGCCGGGTAAACTCGTGGCATGTCCCGCTTCCTCCCGTTCCTCCTCCTCGCCTGCACCGGCACGCCGACCGCCCTCGATTCCGCCAAGGACGCCGACAGCGGCGAGCCCCGCGACAGCGATGGCGACAGCGATGGCGACAGCGATGGCGACAGCGATGGCGACAGCGCCGCCCACACCGGCGTGGACGACACGGCCGACACCGGCACCCCCGACCCCCAGCGCACCGACGACGACGGCGACGGCTACTCGGAAGCGGAGGGCGACTGCGACGACACCGACGAACGCGTGTTCCCGGGGGCCGAGCAGTCGGGCAACGGCCGCGACGACGACTGCGACGGGAACATCGACGAGGGCACCGACGCGGCCGACGACGACGGCGACGGCTACTCGGAGGCCGACGGCGACTGCGACGACGCCGACCCGGCGATCTCGCCCGCCGCCGTGGAGGCCTGCGACGGCGCCACCGACGAGGACTGCGACGGGGACGTCGACGAGGACGACGACGTGCTCGGCAGCGACGCCGCCTGCCCGGCGCGGAGTTGCCTGGAAATCCTGAGTTGGCGGCCGACGGCGGCCGACGGCGACTACTGGATCGAGGTGGCCGGCGTGACCCACGAGGTCGTCTGCGACATGAGCCGCGACACCGGCGGCTGGACGCTGGTGGCGAACTTCGTGTGGCCGGGAAACACGGCGGGCGTGGCGGGTTGGACGAGCGGCTACGCCGTGGGCGGCAGCACCACCGACCGCACGCAGTCGTTCAAGCTCGACGACAGCGACATCAACGACCTCGTCACCGTCCGCTACCGGGCCCGCGGCACCGCCACCTACTGCACCCTGGAAGACCGCAGCACCGGGGCATGCACCGTCGACACGACGCTCTACTGGGCGAGTTCGTGCACCTACGACTCCGGCAGCGCCTCGAGCGGCGACTGCACCGCGGCGTACCAGACCTACGACCTCGACGGGTGGACGGAGCTGTCGAACCCCTGCTCCTGGCACTACGGGCTCACCTCCGCCGACTGCGGCGTCACCTCCGAGTTCGGCACCAGCCACGACGGGGAGCACGTCTTCGCCGGCCTCGTCGGCACCTACATCCACGCCTACGACGGGCGTTCCAGCGAAGATCCCAACGTGGAGGTGTGGGTGCGGTAGCTACTCGCCGCCGTCGCCCCGCACCCGCGCGTTCTCCTCGGCAACCCTCCGCTCGCTCGCGGCATCGGCCGCCGCCGCCGCCCGGGCGGCCTCGACCTCCCGCGCGCGGCGGGCCAGGGTCGTCTCCACCAGGCGCTCGAGTCGCGAGAGCGACCGCTGCATCCGGTCTCGCGCCATGTTCGCCACCTGCGACCCCGCGAGTCGCGTCCAGGGCAGGCGCCCGTAGTCGCCGCTGTTCGTCCAGGTGGCCCGGCAGCCGCTGGCCCCCGGCTCGAGGGCGAGCGTGCCCTGCCAGGCCACGCCCTGCTCCGGGGCCACGGTGACCGCCCACGTCAGCGTCGCCGTGGGCGCCACCGCCAGGACGCCCCGGCCGAGGCGCGTGCCGCTCCACCCGACAGCGCCCTGGGTGGGCGTCCACTGCAAGCTCGCGTCGAGGTCCGCCTCCCAGCCGAGCCAACGCGACCAGCCCAGCGCGCCGTCGACCCAGGGGACAACCTCGTCGACGCCCGCGCCGATCTCGGTGCTGGCCTCGGCGTGCCAGCGGGCCGGCATGACGGCCGATACCAGGGTGACGGCGGCCACGAACACCGCCGCGGCCAAAACCGCCATGGTCAACCTGCGTCGCATGGCCTCCCTCCTACCGCGCCACCCGGCTAGCATGGCGTCCCATGTTGCTCTTCCTCCTCGCCTGCGCCGGCTGCACCCCCGAGGAGTACACCCGCCTGTACCACACCGAGGCCATCGCGCCGTCGTTGAGCGCCGACGACGTGGCCGCCCTCGAGCACATGGGCCCCACCCTCGTGGACCGGGGCGTGAACTTCGCGGTGTACACCGCCGCCGCGGACCGCGTTGACCTCTTGCTCTTCGACGACCCCGACGCGGAGGAGCCCGTCCAGCGCTTCGAGATGGAGCGTTTCGGCGACGTCTGGAACCTGTACGTGGAGGGCGTGGGCGAGGGGCAGTTCTACGGCCTGGTCGCCTGGGGCAGCAACTGGACCTACAGCGACGACTGGTACTGCGGGGGGCAGGCCGGTTTCGTGTCCGACGTGGATGCCCTCGGCAATCGTTTCAATCCCAACAAGCTCCTCACCGACCCCTGGGGCCTTGCCCTGACGCGCGACCACGACTGGGGCCGCGCCAGCGCCGGTAGTGGCGAGTCGCGACGTGCTCAGTGTACGTGGGGCGCGGCGGCGAAGTCGATCGTCGTGGAGAGCGACTACGCCTGGAGCGACAACGAGGCGGCGTGGCGGGAAGGGCGCGCGGCCAACACCCTCGACGACCACGACTGGACGGACCTGGTCCTCTACGAAGTCCACCCCAAGGGCTTCACCGCCAACGGCGTCACCGGCGTGGACCACCCCGGCACCTACCGGGGCATGGCCGAACATGCCGCCTACCTCGGCTCCTTGGGCATCACCGCCGTTGAGTTGTTGCCGGTCCACGAGAAGCCCGCCGACGGCGGCTACTGGGGCTACAACAACGTCAGCTTCTTCGCCCCTGAACTCACCTACAGCGCCGACTACCGCTACGCCGAGGAGCACGCCGCCGTCATCGACGAGTTCAAGTTCATGGTCGACACCCTGCACCAGCAGGGCCTGGAGGTGGTGGTCGACGTGGTGTACAACCACACCGGCGAGGGTGGCCTGTGGCGCGACAAGGTGTACACCGACGACTTCCTCACCGACGAGGAAGCCATGGTGGACGCCTACAACCTCGACACCACCGAGGCGGCGACGATCTTCAACATGCGCGGCCTGGACAACAACGCCTACTACGCGCTGTCGGACGACAACACCGGCTACTGGAACAACACCGGCGTGGGCAACCAAACGCGGCCCAACTACACGCCTGTCCGCCGGATGATCCTCGACTCCCTGCACTACATGGTGGAGGAGTTGCACGTCGACGGCTTCCGCTTCGACCTCGCGGGCATCCTCGGCGAGAAAGACGGCGACTACAACAACTGGGACGACCCCGCGAACACCGTGCTGCAAGAGATCGTCGACGACGAGGTGCTGCTGGCCCAGAACACCCGGATCATCGCCGAGCCCTGGACGGCTGGGGGGTCCTACTCCTCCATCGGCGCCTTCCCGGCCTCGACGGTCGACGACGCGGTGGGCTGGGGCGAGTGGAACGCCAGTTACCGCGACTGGTGGCGGGAGATCGTCAACGACGACGGCTGGACGCTCAACAGCGCGGAAAACGGCATCGACGGCGGCGGCGTCATCACCGGCTCGGAGCTCCGCTACGGCTGGAACCGGCGACCCTACCACAGCACCAACTTCGTCACCTGTCACGACGGGTTCACGATGTACGACCTGCTGTCTTACGACGAGAAACAGAACTTCTGCGGCCCGCTCAACCCCACTTGTTGCGACGACCCGACGTCGAGTTGGTGCGAGACCGACAGCGGCGAGAGCAACAACCGCTCCCGCGACTGGGGCCAGGACGCGGAAGAATTCAAACGCCAGCTGATGCGGAACTTCTACGTGGGCATGATGGTGTCCCAGGGCAGCCCGATGCTGTACGGCGGGGACGAGTGGCTGCGCACGCAGTACGGCAACAACAACGCCTACAGCACCGCGGCCGACAACGAGTGGAACTGGTTCCGGTGGGGCGAGTGGCAGAGCCACGACGAGCGCTGGCGCATGGTCGACTTCGTCTCCAAGATGACCCGCTTCCGGCTCGATCGCACCTACGCCTTCTCCCCCAGCGAGTACGGCGGCGGCATGCCGCTCACGTGGAAAAACGCTGAGAACACAGGCGATCCCAACTGGGACGGCCGACACCTGATGGTGCACTGGTATGACGACGGCTCCGTGGGTGAGCCGGAACTCTTGATGTTGCTCAACATGGAGCGCTACGACGTGAGCTTCACGCTCCCGGAGGGGCGTAGCTGGTCACGGGTGGTCGACACCCAACTGTACTTCGAGAGCGACGAGTACATCGCGAGCGAAGGCCTCGACAGCCGGGCCAGCGGCAACTACTTCGCGCCGGCGACGCCGCTCTCCACGAACGCCTACACCGTCCCCGGCAGCACCATCGTCGTCCTCGAGGAGGCGGAGTGATCCTGCTGGCGGCCCTGGCCCACGCCGCCGACGTGGGCGGCTACATCCGGGTGATGACCCGCCCGGACCTCGAGGGCGGCGACGGTCGCCTCGGGTACTGGAACCTCTACGGTCGCTTGCTCAACGAGGGGCCCTACGCGGCACTGGAACTGCGGCAGTCGGTGCTGGATCCTCGACCGGGCACCACTGAGCCGTGGAGCAATATCCACGCGAAAGTGGAGGGCGGAACGGTGCAGAACGCCGACGCCAACGGCGGGTCGTTATACTTCTTCCGCCTGTCCCAACTCTACGTCCAGGCCGGGAACGTGGGGCTGGCCAACACGACGTGGCGGCTGGGCACGCTGGAGTCGAACTTCGGCGACCTCGGCCTCTACGACATGCGGCCGGCGCAGGTCCTGTTCGACACCCTCGGCGCCCAGGCCCGGTACCAGGTACCCTCGCTGGAGCTCACCGTCGGGGCCGGCGACGCCGGCTTCTCGCTCAAGGGCGAGGAGTACAACTCGGTGCTCACCGTGGGCGCCACGGCGCGAGTGAACGTGGCGAACCGCCTGGAGCTCGGCGTGGGCGGCCAGGGCTACTACGAGCCCGCCGTGGTGGGGAACCGCTACGCGCCCCACGACACGCCGGGGGTGGACTACGCCGACTACCTCCGCGGCGATGTGCTCAGCGCCTACCTCGACGCCAACCCCGGCCAACTGGCCGACTTCCCCGACCCGATGTCGACCAGCGCGAGCTCCTGGAAACTCGTGGGCTACCTCGGCTTCGGCAACCTGGGGCCGTTGCGGTGGAACAGCCTGTACGCCAGCTACGCTCAACTCCACCCCGACAACTTCGTGTCCGAGACGGTCGACGGCGAGCCGGTGAGCATCTATGTCACCTCGCTCACCGACGAGCGCACGGCGCTCCTGGTTGGGAACGAGGCGCAACTGGCGGTGGTACCCAGCCGCTACGACCTCGTGCTCGGGGGCCTCTACGGCGACCAGCAAGACGCCGACAACGACATCGCCCCGAGCGACTACGACCGCACCTTCATGTCGGTCGTGCTCCGTAACCAGGTGTACCTGTCGCCCACCGTGCACCTGCTGCTGGAAGGGAGCGTGGCGCAGGAGTTGTCGCACAATGGCAACGCCTACCGCAACCACGTCGACTCGCTGTTCGAGAACACGGGCGGCAACGCCGACAGCGAGGGCCTCGAGTACGGCGACGCCGACGAACGCTTCACCTGGCAGGCCAAGGGCGGCGTGGTGCTCAACCCCCTGGGCCCCGGAATCTACACGCGGCCGTCCCTACGATTGCTCTACGGCCTACAATACAGCACGCAGAACAACGCCTTCGGCAACAGCTTCGTGGAGTCGCTGGCCCAGTACAACGACTTCGGCAACGTGGAGCGTCACTACCACTCGGTGGTGGCGCTGGAGGCAGAAGCATGGTTCTAGGTTTGCTCCTGGGGTGCCTCAAGCCCGCGCCGCCGGTGCCGGGCGACGGCGTCACGCTCAACGTCGCCACGGTGATGGCGCCGCTCACGGGTGCGATCAGCGCGGCGCCGCCCAAATTCGAGATGGGGCTGGTGGTGCCGCTGTCGTCGCGAGGCGCGATCCCCGCCTTCGTCACCGGCCCCGACGAACTGACCCTGCTTGCCCGCTACCCCGACAGCGCGCAGCGACTCGACGCCCTGGCCCAGACCCAGGTCGGCGCCGTGTTGCTGGTGGAAACCGCGCCGTCGTTCTACTCGGAACTCAACGGCCAGTACCGCTGGACGGTGGGGGTGCGCCTGTCTCTCGCGGAGGGCGACGACGACCCCCTGTACGCGACGTTCGACGTCCCGGTCTTCCTCCGCTACCACCACGAGCGGGAAGCCGAGGCGGTGGTGGCGGCCACGCCGGTGGTGTCGCGGCGCGCGGCCCAACTGGTCGACACCTGGATGGCCGGGAGGGAGTGAGCGGGGAACTGGCCCTGGGCGCGATGAAACGCGCCACCACGGTGTTGGCACGCGGCGAGGGCCGGTGATCTACTTCCTCCTCGTGGACAGGTTCCTCGACGGTGACCCCGCGAACAACGGCGCCGTGGACCTCGCGGATCCCCAGGCCTTCCACGGGGGCGACCTCGCGGGCGTGACCGCCAAGCTGGACTACCTACGGGAACTGGGCGTCGACACGCTATGGCTCGGCCCCATTACCCAGATGCGAACCGAGAAGTTCCACGGCTGGGGTGCATACCACGGGTACTGGCTCGACGACCCGCTGGCCCTGGAGCCGCGCTTCGGCGCCACGCCGGACCTCGACGCCCTCGCGCGGGGAGCCCGGGCCCGGGGCATCGGGCTGGTGCTCGACACGGTGTACAACCACGTGGCGCCGGACCACCCGCTGGTGTCGTCGCACCCCCAGTGGTTCAACCACCGGGGCCCGATCACCGACTGGCAGGATCCCGATCAGTTGGTGCGAGGGGAGGTCCACGGGCTCCCCGACCTGGACGTGGACCAGCCCGAGGTGCGGGACTGGCTCGGCCGGGCCACCGACCACTGGATCTCGGTGGCAAGCCCCGCCGCCCTGCGGCTCGACGCGGTCCGCCACCTGCCTGCTGCGTTCGTGCGCACCATGGGCGACCGGGCCCGGGCGCGGGGGGTGCCGGTGTGGGGGGAGGTGTTCGACGGCAACGTGTCGAACGTCGTCGCGCGACAACGCGAAGCCGCCCTCGACGCCGTGTTCGACTACCCGCTGTACTACGCGCTGCGCGACGTGGTGTGCGGCAGCGCACCGGTGGCGCAACTGGCGGCGGTGCTGGACCGCGGCAAGGCGCTACCCGGGGAAGCGTGGATCACGTTTGTCGACAACCACGACACCCCCCGGGTGGCCTCGGCTTGTGGCGCCGGCTGGGAGCCCGAGGCCGCGATCGAGCTCATCTTCGCCCTGCGGGGCCGCCCGATGATCACCTGGGGAACCGAGTTCCTCCTCGCCGGCGCCGACGAGCCGGACAACCGCGCCGACATGCGGTGGGCCTTCGACGGGCAGGCCACCGATCGCGTGGCCTGGTTGCGGTCGCTGGCGGAGCGACGGCGGGGCTCGAGGGCCCTGTCGCGGGGCAGCACTCGCGTGGTCGCCCTGGGCGACGACTTCGCCGCCTGGGAGCGGCAAGAGGGCCAAGAGCGACGCTGGGTGGTGTACAACGAGGGCGACGGGCCGGTGACCGTCGCCGGGGTGACCTTCGACGGCCGCGCGGTCTCCGTGTTCGACCCCGGAAACATCGAGTCCCCGCGCTTGCGCGCCGGCTGGCACCGTTTCGCAAGTGATGTCCACCTCGCGCCGGGTGACCGCCTCCGCGTGGTGGGCGACGCCCCCGAGCTCGGGGCCTGGGACCCGGCACGGGGCATCGACGTGCCGGGGCGGGTGAAGCTCGCCGCCGAAGCCTACACCTACAAGCTCGTGACCCTGCACGCGGACGGCCGGCCACCCACCTGGGAAGGGGGCGCCAACCGCTGGGTGGTGGGGGCGGGCCGGACGCTGCTGGCGGGGCGGTAGGCCGGCGCGGAGGGGGCCGCGCACGCCGGCCCGCGGGATCCACACACCCGTGTACAATTGGGCGATGAATCACCGCCGACTGCGCGAGCGCGAGGCCTTCGCCCAGGGGCAACTGCTCGGCATGGTGCCGCTCGGCGCCATCGCGGGGGGCCTGCTCGCGCCGGTGGTATCGCGGTTCCTCGCGGGCTGGCTCCACGCGTTGCCCGTGCTGTTCCGGTGGCCGGGATGGCTGGCATGGCCGGACCTGGGGCGCTTTCTCGCCGAAGTGCCGTGGCCCAGCGTGACCACGCAGGGGGCGATCGTGGGGGTCCTGGTCCCGCTGGTGATCTTCTTCGCGCGATCGCGCGAGCTACTGCTGGACGACCGCGCCGCGTCGCAGTCGCGCCTGCCCACGGTCGGGCCCGGCGGATCGCTCGTCATGCGAACCGCGCGGAGGGCGTCCTACGCCCGGGGAACGGCCCGGAAAGGGCGCTGAGGCGCCCTACGACACCGCCTGCGGCGAGGCCTCGCCACCCTTCCATGCGCGCCCGACGGCGAAGAAGAGGGTCACGCCGAGCACGCCGAGGCCCGCCTCCAGGTAGAGCATCTGCGCGGCGCCGTACTCGTCGGCCGCCCGGCCCAGCAACAGGCCCAGCCACCAGATGGGGAAGTTGCTGAGCGACGCGTAGAGGCTGTACTTGGTCGCCGCGGAGCCGCGCCCGATGGCTTGCAGCACCACGGCGGTGAACGCGGCGTAGGCGAGGCCCACCACGAAGGCGTAGGTGAGGTTGCCGACCACGTAGAGGGTCACCGGGGTAATCCCGCTCGGGTTGAGCGGGCTACCCGGCGCCATCAACCCCATCAGCGCGCCCACCACGGCGAGCGCGAGGCCGATGGCGGCGTAGGCCGTACGGGGTTGCAAGCGGTCGCAGAGCCACCCTCCCGCGAAACAACCCACCGCCAGCACCACGCCTGCGAACACACCCTGGACCAGCGCCACCTCGGTGTCGCTGGCGCCCCACACCCCCGCCACAGCGGCCTGGGTGAGCACGCCCTGGCCCGCGCCGGTGCCGATGGGGAGGAAGCAGAGGAGCGCGGCGAGCAGGCCGCCGCGCGCCTTGGCCAGGGCCTTGATGTCGCCCAGCACCGAGCGCACTGCCCCCATCGCGCCGCCCTCCGAGGCGTGCGCCACCACGGCGGGCACGAAGAACAGGCCCAGGCAGCAGGCGAGGAACAGCGCGGCCATGATCGAGCCCGCCATCCATGGCTCGGGCAGCGCTTGCAAGAGGTACAGCCCCAGTCCACCCCCGAGGCCGTTGCCGCCGAGGTTGCCGGCCTGGAACCAGGCGCTCACCCGGCCCTCCTGCCCGGGCTGGGTGGTCTGGGCGAGCATCGACTCGATCGCCATCCCGACCACCGAGTTCACGAGGCTCGCCACGGCCACGACCGCGAGCAACAGCGGCAGGGTGGCGGGGCCCAGCGGCACGACCGCCATGGTGAACACGCCCACCGCGCTCAGCACCGTCGCGATGACGTACCAGCGCTTCGGCGAGAGCGACACGTCGACGGCCGGGGCCCAGATCCACTTCAGCCACTGCGAGATCATCTGCGCGCCGCCGAGGAAGGAGCCCTCGGTGATCGAGAGGCCGTGGCGGGTGGCGAGGAAGGTGAGCGCCACGGTGATGAAGCCGCCCAGCGCGCCGAAGGGCAGGTAGAGCACCATGTACACGGCGGGGTGGGGCGCGGGCAGGAGCCGCGCGGGGGCTTCGGTGGACACGGCGACTCCGGATTGGTGGGCGGCGGAGGCTACACCCGGGCGGGGATCGCGGGCAAGGGGCGTGGGCGGGTCTGCCCGGACGCGGGGTGCGTACCGCTCGGGGTGGCCGCGGCGGGGGTCCCGGACGCGGCACGCAGTCGGGGGCACCTCCGCGTCGCCGTTGTGTCGCGACACACAACTTGACACCCAAGCACCCCATTTCCTGACAGGTCGGCACCCCAAGCGGGCGGAAACATGACAAGTGAGCCCCGTGAACGCGGCCAGGCCGTCCACCTCGCCGAGATAATGCCGCTACTGCCGTGGCGGCGATCCCCGGCGGGCGCCGCCGACCGGTGAGTTGTACGATTCTCTGCCGCTTAGGGTGCCCCACTGTACGATTTTGGGGGGCTTGGGAGGGCCAGGCGTGGGGGGCGTGGCATCGGTCCGGAGGACTCGACCCAGCGTGCAGGCACCAGAGGCCGCTCGTGGTACCGTGACCAAGTGCCCGCGCGCTGCGCATGGCTGACCGCCCTCGCTGCCCTGGCGTGCGCGCCCAACCGCGTGTGCGACACCGCCGACACCCCCACCTGCGGCGCCCCGCCCGCGATGGAACTGTCCGCCGGGACCCTTGACTTCGGCGACGTCGAGCTCGGGGTTCCCGCGCGCGGTAGCTTCGAGGTGCACAACGTGGCCATGGCCGACGCCGGCGGCGGGGCGGCGGCCCTGGGCATCGACCGGTTGCAAGGCATCGTGTTCGACCTCGGCACCGCCAGCGAGGGCGACGTGTCTTGGGACGCCAGCGAGGTCGCCTGCGCCGAGGGGCAGGCGAAGTCCCATCGCGACAGCGCACACGATGCCGAGCCCGGCCCCGACACGGGCCTGGTGCCCCGGGAAACGTCGGGCGTGGCGAGGATCCCCCCGGGTTGTTGGCTCCCGGTCGACGTGTACTTTCGGACCTGGGAGATCGGCGACACCTGGGCCGCCGTGCGGGTGGAGAGCACCGGCGACGGCGGGGCGCGCGGGGACAAGCTGCCCAGGTACGACGTCGACCCCGTGGACGGGATCCAGGAGGTGTTCCTGCACGGCCGGGTACGCTCCCCCGGCAGGCTCGGCATCTTGCCCTCGTGGATCCCCTCGGCGAGCCCGCGCCGGGCGTGGAGGTGCAGGAGGGGGCGGTGCTCCAGAACCGGGGTGTCGACGTGCTCACCCTCGACGACGTGTCACTCGACGTGTCCTGTCCGCCGGAGTTCACGCTCGTGTCGGCGCCCGCCCCCGGCAGCACCCTGGCCCAGTTCGAGACGGCCCCGGTGGAGCTCAGCTTCGTCGGCAGTTCCACCGAGCCGCGCGCGTGCGTCGTGTGGATTTCCAGCGACGACCCCGAGGCGCCGCGGGCGGGTCTCCACCTCGCGGCCTTCGCCCCAACCGACGGGAGCAGCGCCGACGACGCCGACGGCGATGGGTACGCCGAGTGGGACAACGACTGCGACGACACCAACCCCGCCGTCCACCCCGGCGCGCCCGAGCTGTGCAACGGGCACGACGACGACTGCGACGGGCTCAGGCAGGAGGACGGGTGCCTGGAGTTCGAGTCCCGCCCGGTCGTCACCGGCGGCTTGGCCGTCGCGCCCGACGCCTGCGAGGCGGGCGACACCGCGCAGTTCGGCATGCTGGTGGCGCACCGCGACGGCGGCGATCTCGAGTTCCGCGCGCCCGACGAGAGCATCGAGGTTTCCACCGACGCGCTCGACGGGGCCACGCGCTTCGCCTGGTCGTTAGTCTGCCCGGAACCCGGAGGCGACAACCCCGGCGTGGTGCTGGAGTCGTACCTCGTGGTCACCGGCGCCGACGGGGAAGACTGGGCCGAGGCCCGGCTCACCTCGTGGGCCGAGCCCCCGCCGTGGGTCGACCACACTTGCGCCGACGAGTAGCGGAGGCCCCCAGGGCCCCGAGCCCCAACCTCACCCGTCGCAGCGGGCCTGCGGTCCCGGTGGTGTCCACACCCCGTCGCCGTCGACATCGACGAACACGGGACTGCTCACGAACCGCGGCACGCCGAGGGCGTCGTAGTCCAGGAGCCCCCGGGGCATGGCCCACTCGCCCCAGCCCAGGGTGACGACGTGGCTGTCGATCTCGAGATCGAGGGGGACATCCGCCAGCAGTTTCTGCACCGCGCCGGGGTCGTCCACCGCGACACTGGCATAGAGTTGGCAGTTCACCAGCACGTCCACCCGCTGCACGTCGACCTCCGGGAGGCCGCGCACGTCGAGGTGCAGCACGGGTGCGGCGCTCGACGCGGTCTGCCCGGGGCCGGCGCCGTCGACGTCGACCAGGGCGAAGCCGCCGGCGCTCACCACCGTCGCCCCGGCGAGGATCCCGTCGTCCATGTCGGCCACCTCGAGCACGCCGGTGCTGTCGTTGGCCACGGCAACGTAGGTGCGCGGCGAGCCGGGGATGTCGAGCCCGTGGGCGTCGGTGACCCCCATCGCCGCCACCCGGTAACCGAGGTTGTGGAAGGCGAGCCAGTCGTAGAGGGCGCCGGTGTGTTGGGGGTCGTCGGGGTCCAGGAGCGGTGAGCGGGGGTCGTTGAGCAACTCGAAGGCGTCGAAGTCCCAGCTCCACACCTCGGTGCCGACCGGGAGCCCGATGGCCTCGGGATCCGCCATCGACGGCGGGTCGCTCTGGCGATCCCAGTCGAGGATGCAGAGGATGCCACACTCGCCGTTCACCCGGGCGTGGTTGAGTTGCACCACCGTGGCACCCCGCTCGCGGATCGCCTCGTACAAACCAGGGAACCCAAGCTGGTACCAGGCCACCGGGTCGCCCCGCTCGTCACCTGTGGGGGGAAAGGGCCAGGCGTTGACGTGCTCGGGCACGGTGGCCGTCACCTCGCTGCCCAGGCCGTAGGCGAACCACTGGTCGAAGCCCAGATCGGTGATCTCCGGCTGCAAGTCGACAATCGCCTCGTGGTCGGTGGAGACGAAGGCGTCGAGACCCGAGGCAGCGACCGTGCGGAAGCGGTCCCGGTCCAGCGTGGACGAGTCGGCGCTGGCTTCCTGGTGCACGTGGGTGTCGACCGAGGCCCAGCCGGAGGTATCGACCACGCGGGCCAACGTGGCCGTCACCACCCCGCGGCCGCCCTCGGGGACGGTCACCGCCGCAGTCGCGAGCGTGTACTCGTAGCCACGGCTGAGGTAGGCGGTCCAGGCACCCGGGGCCAGCGGGTAGCTCTCGCCGGGCATGGCGTACACCACCGCCACCGTGCCATCGTCGCGCTCGAACTCCGCGCGCACCGGGATGGGCTCGCCGTCGCCGTCGGTGGCCTCCACCGACACCGTGCCCGCCGCGCCGATCCCCAGTGTCATGCCCTCGACGAGGAAACTGACCTCGGCGCTTTCGCTATCGCGACCGGGTTGGGTCGTCACCAGCGTGGTGTCGCCGAGGTCCAACGTGCGCCCGTTGAAGGTGCCGCGCTCGTCTGTCCAGAAACGGTCCAGCGCGCCCTGGCCCGCCCCGGGGCGCACCTCCACCGCGGCCCCGGCCACCGGCTGTCCCAGCGTGTCGGTCACCACGCCCGAGACGGTGGCCCACTCGCCCGCCGCGGGTTCCAGGTAGGGCTCCAACTGGGCCGAGGCGCTCGCGGGGTCGGTGAGGCCCACCGCCAGCAACAGCGGTGTGCGCGCAACCGCCGCGCCCGACACCTCCAGCGGGTCCAGCGCCTGGTTCAGGTCCAGCAGCGCGCGCACCCCGGCCACCGACGTGTAGGCCATGTTGGCGCCGGGCATGGCCACCGCGAAGCTGCCCTGGCCGTTGCCCATGCCGAGCCAGGGCACGCCCACGTCGAGGCCGAAGCCCCCCACGGAGAGGTCCCCGGTGGCGTAGGTGTTGACCGGGGTGTCGTCGGAC
>CAYHRZ010000015.1:0-20660 GCA_964359125.1 uncultured Klebsiella sp.
CCACGTCGGTGGTCGCGGCCGAGAACACCCGCTCCGCGTCGTGGTTGTACACCTCGACCAGGGGGACGGCCGGGCTCGACTCGATGTGCTGCGCGGTGGCGAAGACCACGGCCGCGCCGCTGTAGGGCAGCCCAAAACTCACGTAGTCCACGTCGCCCGCCTCCTCGAAGAGCACCGGCACCGAGTACCAGCTGTAGGCGTTGGACAGGTCGAAGGCGTTGCCCACCCCGAGGAGCGAGTCGGGCTCGTCGGGGATGCTCCCGGGTACGAGGACTTGGACGGTGTAGTCCGTGTCGTCGACAGGGGACGCCGTGCCCTCGAAGGTGCGCCGGTCTTGCACCTTCACGAAGTAGTCGCCGGTCGCGGGGAAGAACCCGAAGCACACCGTGTCGTAGGTTCCCACCTCGCCCGCCGGGTGCTCGTCTTCCCAGGCGATGCGCGCCCCCTGGCTGTCGAACACCTCCACGACCGTGTCGAGCGAGTCGTCCGCCCCGTCCTCGTCGCTGTTCACCACCTGCACCCGGAACTGCCCTCCCGCGGTGCCGCTCACGCGGAAGAAGTCCACGTCGTCGCCGTCGATGGCGGCGTCGAAGTCGGTCGCCATCTCGAGCGGCCAGGCGCTCGCGGTGTCGTCCGCGTCGTCGCCGTCGGCGTCGCTGTCGGTGTCGGCGTCGCTGTCGGCGTCGGCGTCGCCCTCGTGCAGCGTCGTGGCCGCCGGGATCGGTTCACAGCCAAGGATGATCGGGAGCAGCAGCATCGCGCCATTGTAGCTGAAGGGGTTGCCCACGACCGGTCTGGCGTGTACACGTCGCGCCCATGCGCGCCCTGACCGGCATCAAGCCCACCGCCCAGCCCCACGTGGGCAACCTGCTCGGCATGATCGAGCCGGCCCTCCGGCTGCAGGAGAGCCACGACGCCTTCTACTTCATCGCCGACTACCATGCGCTCACGACGCTTCACGACGCCGAGCGCATGCGAAACTACGCGCGCGACGTGGCGGCGACCTGGTTGGCCTTCGGCCTGGACCCCACCCGGACGGCGCTGTTCGCCCAGTCCGACGTGCCCGAGGTGACCGAACTGGCCTGGTTGCTGAGCTGCGTCACCGGCATGGGCGGCCTGGAGCGGGCCCACGCCTACAAGTCGGCGGTCGCCGACGGGCGGGAGATCAACGTCGCAACCTTCACCTACCCCGTCTTGATGGCCGCCGACATCCTCGCCTACGACAGTCACGCCGTGCCCGTGGGCCGCGACCAGAAGCAGCACGTCGAGATGGCCCGGGACATGGCCATCTCCTTCAACAGCCGCTTTGGCGAGGTCTTCGTGGTCCCGGAGCCGCTCATCCGCGACGACGTGGCCACCATCCCGGGCCTCGACGGCCGGAAGATGTCGAAGTCCTATGGCAACACCATCGAGGTGTTCCTGGAGCCCAAGCCGCTGCGCAAGAAGGTGATGTCGGTGGTGACCGACAGCCGGAGCATGGACGAGGTCAAGGACCCCGACACCTGCAACGCGTTCGCGTTGTACCGGCTCTTCGCCACGCCACCGGAGGTAGCGGCCATGCGGGCGCGGTACCTCGCGCCCGGCCTGGGCTACGGCCACGCCAAGGAGGCCTTGTTCGCGGTGATGGAGCGCCGACTTGGCCCGGCGCGCGCCCGCTACAGCGAACTGCTCGCCGCGCCGGCCGAACTCGACGCGGTGCTGGTCGACGGCGCCACTCGGGCCCGGCGGGTCGCGGCCGAGGTCGTGGGGCGGGCGAGGGCCGCTTGCGGGCTGCGCGCGACGCCGCGCGTGGCGGGTCGGTGAGCACGGTTGGTGGCTTCGCGCCACGCTTGCGCCGAGCCTGTCGCGATCCGATCCGCTCGACTTGCACTTGCCGTGGATCTGGTCACGCCGAAAAGTGTAGGCTGGACGCAGGCTGCAACCCGGCGTCCGAGTCTTGACATCCCTTTGACAATTGGGCGTCGCCGTTACCCCTATTAACGCGGCCCAGGATCACCCACGTTTCCGCGCGCGTGTCCTCGCTCCCACCGAAGGAATAATCCGCGGTCCTTCACCCTTGACTCTCCTCCCGGTCCTCCCGCGCGGACCCCAACCCCTCTCCCGGTGACTCATGACTCTCCGCTTGCGCTCCTCGTCCTCTGACGGTGCCCGTCGTCGCTCCGAACGTCTGACGGCGGAGGAGGAGAAAATCATCGCCCGCGAGATCCGCAAGGCCGAGCAGGTTGCCCGCGAGTGTGTGGCCGGCATCGACGCGGCGGAGAACATTCTCCGTCGGCGCCCGGACCGCGCCGAGCGCACGCGCGCCGGCGCCGTGGACCGCCTCGAGGAGGCGGTGCGCGCCGTGGCCAAGGCCGCCAAGAAAGACGACGACCTCCGCACCTACGCCCGCAAGGCGCAGGGTGCCTGGCAGCAGGCGGAAGAGCTCCGTTGGCGGTTGGCGATGAGCGGTCGCCGCATCGCCCACGGCGAGGCTCGCAAGTTGGCCGGCCCGTTCATGGACGAGGAGGACTTGGTCCAGGAGGGCTACATCGGCCTCTTGCGCGCGGCCAAGCGCTTCGACCCGGACCGCGGCATCCGCTTCTCGACCTACGCGCGGTGGTGGGTTCGTGCCCAGATGACGCGCGCCATCGACCACACCGGGCGCCCGGTGCGGCTGCCCGGTTGCGCGGTGGAGCAGACCCGGAACCTGCGCAAGGCGATGAAGCGATTCGAGGCCGCGGGCATCGAGTACAACGTGGCCGACCTCGCCGAGGAAGTGGGGATCGACAAGGAGCGTGCGGAGTTGCTGCTGTCGCAGGGCAACACGATCTCGCTGGAGCAGCCAGTCGACGACGGCCCGCGCCCCCGCCCGTTGGAGCGTTTCTTGTCGGACGAGGAGGCGATCGCCCCGGACGACGAGAGCATCCAGATCCAGGAACTCACCCGGATGAACAAGGCCTTCAACGGCGTGCTGAGCGAGCGTCAACGCTTCGTGCTCACCCGTCGCTACGGCCTAGAAGACGGCGAGTTCCGCACCCTCTCCGAGGTGGGGAAGGAGATGGGGCTCTCCCGTGAGCGGGTGCGGCAGATCGAGCGCGAAGCGCTGATCCGCCTGCGCGACCAGTCGGGCATCCGCGACCTCCGCGGCATGCCGCTCCCGGAACCGGGCGAGGCCTAGCCCCCCGCGGGGCTACGCCCGGAGCGGCGATCCACCTTCGACTTTCGGAAAGCCTTCCGCTCGTACATGGCGGTGTCGGCGCGGCGCAAGAGCGCCGGGCCGTCCTCCCCCGGGTGCAACCGCGCCCAGCCGGCGCTGCCGCCGACGAGTGTGCCACGGAGCAGGTCGGCGGCGATGCCGAGGCCGTCGATCACCACCTCGAGCCGGCCCGCGAGCTCGCGGACGCCGTCGGAGGAGCCGTCGGGCACGATGACGGCGAACTCGTCGCCGCCGGTGCGCGAGACGATGTCGCCGCTGCGGGCGGCCGAGCGGATGGCGTGGGCGATCGCCCGCAGCGCGTGGTCGCCGGCCTCGTGCCCCCGGCTGTCGTTCACGGACTTGAACCCGTCGAGGTCCACCACGATCACGGCGGGGCAGTTGCCCGGCCCGGCCTCGGCCACCGCCTTGGCCAGGGCGTGGTCGAAGGCCGCGCGGTTGTTGAGGCCGGTGAGGGCGTCGGTGACGGCTCGCTGCTCGGCGCGACGACGCGCGCCCTCCGCGACCACCTCCATCGCCCGGCCGAGTTGCGACACGCGGAACACGATCCCGGCGAGTCCCAGCGAGATGATCGTGGCGAACAGGGACAGGGCGCGCCCGTAGGCGGCCAACGGTGCACGGGCCTCGGCGTCGGGAACCGAGGTCAGCACCCCGAGGTTGGCCGTGGGCACCAGGGCCCAGGCTGCCCGCTGCGCGCTGGTACTGTCGCGCCCGGGCAGCAGGAGGCCGCGGGCCGACGCGCGGGCCGTGGCGTCGCGGACTGCGGCCGAGTCGCTCCGCACAGCCATCGCCCGGGCCCCGGTGGCCGTGACCGGTCGACCCCCCGGGTCGAGCAGGTCCACCTGCCCGTGGCGGCCCAGGCGCAGGGCGCCCACGCTGCGGAACAGGGGGTCCAGCGCCAGTTCGACGCACAGGGTGGCGAGGCCCAACTCGCTGCCAAGGTCGGGGTCGGTGGCGATGGGGTTCAGGCGCACGCAGCGTTGGCGCGGGCCCTGGCGGATGACCCCCCCCTCGCCGGCCGGTCCCTGGGCGGCGGGGGAGAGTTCAGCGCACTCCGCCCTCGGCCATGACACGACGCAGCGCCCCGCGGCGGAGCGCAGTTGCGCGCTCTCGAACCAGCCGCTGGCGCTGGCGCCGAGCTGTGTCCGCGCGGTGGGCGCGGCATCCTCCACGCCGTGTGCGGCCTGCCGGATGGCGGGATCCTCGGCGGTGAACAGCAGTCGCTCCTCGGCGGCCTGGTTGAGGGCCTCGACGTTGGCCGCCGCCACGCGGGCCGCGTCGTGCAGCCCCTGGTCCACCGCGGCGAGCGCCTCCGCCTCCACCGCGCGCCCAGCGACCAGGGCCACCAGGGGCGGCGACGCGACCCCGAGCGCCACCGCCGCGAGCACCAGCTTGCTCCTGGAGAGTTGGCGATGCCCGTCTAGAGCGGCGCGTTCGTGCGGCGAGTCCACTGCGGCACTATGTCACACTCACGGCCGCAGGACAATCCTGTTTTTGATTTTTGTATCTTATCGGGATGGGCGCCCTCGGCTGTGAATTCTCGCCCCCAGCGAAATGAGACGGCCCCGCGCCGGGCCCACCGCCACTGGCGCTAGTGGTAGGCGCTGTCTTCGTCGCTTTCCGGTAGTTCGTTCTGCGCGATGGGCGAGCCGTGGTGCACGACCAAGAGCCAGTCGCGACCCACCCGCTGGAACAGGTGCGTGACCGCCACCCGTCCCAGGGGCTCGCCGTCGCCGCCCAGGTAGATGTTCTCCACGTTGTGGACGCGCGCCACGTCGCCCACCACCTCGATGCTGAGGTCGGAGATCACGAAGCGCATGGGCATGCCGGTGGCGAAGATGTCGCGCCACGACTCCATGATCTTCTTGCCGCGGGTGACCTCCCAGCCGGGGTGGATGCACACGTCGTCGGGGTGTCCGCGCCAGCAGGCGCGCATCCGCAGCAAGTCGCGTTTCTCGAAGGCAAGGTAAAAAGCGTCGTTGGCGGCGCCCACCGCTTCAGCGTCGTCCATTGGGGGCGCCTAACCGCACGCGCGCTGGATGACCCGCAGCACGTTGTCGCCGTAGGCAGCGTGGACCTCGTCGGCTGTCCACCCTAGTTCCAGGAGCGCCTGCGTGAGGTTGATGAGCTTCTCCGCGCTGTCGAGGTCGGAGGGGTAGAGCGCGAAGCCCTCCCAGTCCGTGCCCAGCGCACAGTGCCGGACACCGACGGTGTTCTTCACGTGGTCGAGGTGGCGCGCGACGGTCCGCGCGCCTCCCCGACCCACGAAGGGGGTGACAAAGATGATCCCCACCACCCCGTCGGCGTCGGCCACCGCGCGCAGCACCTCGTCGTCGATGCCCCTCGGGGAGGCGTGGACGGCGGTGCAGCCGGTGTGCGACACGATCACCCGTCCCGGGGCGCGCCGGCACGCATCGAGCACGCCCTGCTTGCCGAGGTGGGCGGCGTCCACCACCATCCGCTGGGCCGCCAACGCGTCGACGAGGTCGCAGCCCTGGGCGGGCAGCGAGGCGCTGTTCGACGCCCCGAGCCCCACCATCGGGCGCCCCGCGGCGTTGGCCGTGAAGTGCACCAGGCCCACGTAGCGCAGGCCCTTTTGTCGCAGCGAGGGGAGTTCGTCGAACTTGCCGTGGAGGCCGTGGGCCCCCTCCAGTCCCGCGAAGCAGGCGATGCGCCCGGCCGCCCGCGCCGCGCGGATGGCTTGCGCGCTGCCCGCCATCTCGAGGGTGCCGCCGCTCCGGCTCACTTCCAGGGCGAGCCGGTCCAGGTCCCGGTGGATCGCCGCCGGTCCACCGGCCCACCGCAGCGGGCTGGTGACCACGCCGAAGGCCACGGCGCCCACGTTGCCCGCCCGCAGCCGCGGCACGTCGCAGTGGCCCACCAGGGGCGCGCCGGGGAGCGGGTTTTGGTGGTGTTCCCGGTGCCAGTCCCAGCCGAGGAAGTAGCTGGTCAGCAACAGGTCGTTGTGGAGGTCCACCACCAGCGCGGCGTCGTGCACGGCGCGGGCCTCCCCGGTCACCACGCGGGGCTCCAGAGCCACGCCAGCACGTCGACGCCGTCGTGGAGCGGGCGGCTCCCCGGCGGCCGCTGCATCTCGCCGGGCGGGCACAGGCGCACACCGGGAGCGGCGTCGAGGACACCGCGCACGCCGGCGGTGTCGGTCGTGCCCACGGTGCCCAACTCGGCGCGCCAAGGGGCCAGGGCGGCGGCCATCTCCTCCACCGCGGCGGCCCGGTGGACCACCAGGACGCGGGGCAGGGTGGCAGGTTGGAAGCGGGCAGCAGGCAGTTCCAGCACCGCCCAGCCCTCGCCCTCCACGGCGCCTCCGGTGGCCCGGGCGAGCATCGTCAACCGCCGCGTCTCGACCGCCTCCTCGGCGCTCACTTCGCCCCGGGGCCAGTGCCGCTCGGCGTCGGCCATCGCCGCCGCGAGCACGGCCAGGTCGGGGGCCGCGGTGAACAGCGCGGTGGGAGACATGCAGCCGCGGCCGTCGTAGCGTGCCAAGTCGCGGGCAAGGAGCGCCGCGCCGCTCGCGTCGATCTTGGGTGCCCACGCGATCCCGAAGCGCGGCCCAAGGCCTAGCACCGGCACCGGCGCACGATTTTTCATCGCCCGGATGGTGGGCTCCGCGCCGAGAACCACCGCCGCGTCGACCTGCGCGAGCGTGCGGGCCTCCGCCTCGAGGTCGTCGCCGCCGAGCCAACTCCGGACCTCCACGCCGGGGAGCGCCGCCAGCGCCGCGGCGGACCCTTGCTGCCGGCTCGCGGCCTTCAGCACCACCCGCACCCCTCGGGCGGCGAGTTGGTAGGCCCACTCCAGCGGGGCGGTGAACACGTTTGCGCTGGCGATGATCGCCACCGCCCGGGGGGCGGTGCCCGTGAGCGGCCGGGCCAGGTCCGCCTGGTCGGCCAACTCCAGCGCGTCGAGCCAGCAGGCGCGGGCGTTCTCGGGGGAGAGCCCGGTGTCGAAGCTCGCCGCGTCCAGCCGCGCCAGCGGTTGCAGCAGGGCGTTCACCGGGCGTTGTCCACGAGGCGCTCGGCGCGCAGGGAGCAGCCCCGCAGCTCCGCGCCCTCGAGACGGCCCAGAAGCGTGACCCGGTCGCCCTCGTCGTGCGGCTCCACGGTGCCGAGGTCCTGTGTCTCGATCGCCAGCACGCTGTCGAGGTTGCACAGGTCCACGAAGCGCAGGACCCCCTCGCCGCCGGCGGGGTGCCCGGTGACCGGGTCGACGGCGTAGACTCTCATCCACGGGGGAGCCACGAACGCGCGGGGCAACTCCCCCGCGGGCACCGGGTCCGTCCAGCACTGCGAGGAGAGCTCCGTCATCCCGTACTCCCCCACCACCCGCGGGCTGCCGAGGCGGGCCGGGATCGCCCGGTACAACGACGGCGCGTCGAGTCGGGTCTGCCGACCCTTGAAACCGCCGGTCACCATCACCACGCTCCGGGCGTCGAGCGAGGCCTGTCCCGGGGTCGCGAACAGCGCGTCGAGGGCGAAGGCGGTGCAGGCCAGGAAGCAGGGCTCGTCGAGCAGCGCCCAGGTGCGCGGGTCCACGGCGTCGCCAAAGCAGGGGATGGGCTCCCCCAGGAGCCGGACCATATGGCCCAGGGAGCTGTCGGCGTCGGAGGGGCACAAGGACACGACGCGGCCGGGCAGCTCCGGGACGCGACGGCGCAGGTGCGTGGTCGCGCCGAGGTCGTATAGACTCGTGTCGCGACTACGGTGGACACCCCGGGTGCTGCTGGTGGTGCCGCTGGTGCGGAAGACCACGTCGGTGGGCAGGGCAGGGGAGGGGCCGAGGTCCAGGTCCTTGAACAGCGCCACCGGCACCGCTGGGATCTCCCGGACCGAGCGGGGCTCACCCGTCAACATCCGCCGGAGCAGGGGGTTCTGCTCGCGCTGCCAACGGAAGGACTCGAGGAAGAGCGCCTCGGGCGCGTGCCCGGTCTCGATGGCGGCGACGACCCGGGCGTGCAACAGGGCGCTCACGCCAGGACCTCGGCCAACGCACCCGCGAAGGCGTCGAGTTGCGGGTCGGTGACGACGTAGGGGGGCGTGATGCCCAGCGCCTCGGCTCGCTCCCCACAAGGAAGCACGATGTACCCACGCTCGAGCAATTTCCGGGTGACGACGAGGGCGTCGCTGACCACCACGCCGAGCATCAACCCGTCGCCGGTCACCTCGTGGACACCGGGCACCGCGCGCAGCCTCGTCGAGAGTTGGGACCCGGTGGCCCGGACCGTGGGCAACAGCGCCTGGAGCAGCGGCAGGGTCGCGAGCGCGGCGGCGCAGGCCGGGGGGTGGCCGAGGAAGGTCTGGGTGTGGATCGCGGCTCCGGTGCTGCTGCCCCAGCCGGCCATGGCGTCGGCAGTGCCGAGGCAGGCCGACACCGGGAAGCCGCCCCCCAGCGCCTTGCCCAGGCAGAGGAGGTCCGGTGGGTCAGTCGCGGCGAGGAAGTGCCCGGTGCGTCCACACCCCGAGTAGATCTCGTCGTGGATCACCAGGGCGCCCGCCGCCCGCGCGGCGGCGTGTAGTTCGCCGAGCCACGGGGCTGGGAGCCGCTTCATCCCTCCCCGGCCGAGCACCGGTTCGAGGATCACGGCGGCGTAGGGGCGCAGGTCGGGCAACGCCGCGCCCACGTCGATCGTGTCGTGGACCACGACGTTGTGCGCGAAGGGATCGCGCATCGCCGGGGCGTTGTAGCCGAGCACGCCCAGGGAGCCCGTCGCGAGCCCGTGGTAGCCGCCGCGCAGGCCGAGCACCCGCTTGCGACCGGTGCGGAGAAAGGCCGTCTTCAGGGCCGCGTCCACCGCGTCGGAGCCCGACAGCCCCAGGATCACCCGGTCCATCCCCGTGCGGCTGCAGAGCGCCTCCATCAACTCCACCCGCCGGGGGTCGGCGAAGGCGTCGCCCATGGCGTGGGGAAGGACGCCCGCTTGTCGCGACACCGCTTCGACGACTTGCGGGTTGGCGTGCCCCACCGCCGCCACGCCGAAGCCGGCCGTGAGGTCCACGAACACGTTGCCGTCGACGTCGCGCACGTTGGCGCCCAGCGCGCTCTCCCACACGATCGGGTCGTGGGCCACGCCGCTCTCCGAGGCCCGGCGGGCACGTCGCGCGGTAATCGCCGGGCACTCCCGCGCGGCGAGCCGGTCCACCCAGGCGGCGCTGGCCGGGCCGGGAATCGGCGTGCGGACGCGGGGGAGGTCGGTACCGGTCACGGGGCGGGGCGCTAACGTGTGGGCTAAGGTCGCGGCGATGCGTCGTTGGTGGATGGTCGTCGGGGTGCTGGGGTGCAATCGCACCGTCACCGAGCACATCGCGGGCAACGACGGCACCCTGGTGCTGCGCCTGGTCAACCCCACGTCGTGCTCCAGTTGCGACCCGTGGACGGGAGTCGACCACGTCCAAGTCGACGTCATCCGCGACGGCGAGGTGGTGGCGAGCAGCGAGTTTTCCTACCCGGACGAGGAGCTTCTGCTCCCCGACCTCGACGGCTTCGGCGTGGTCCGCGTGGAGGTGAGCGGACTGCGCGACGGCGAGGTGGTCAGCGGCGGACGGACGGCCGAGGTCACGCTCTCGCCGGGGCTCAGCCGCGAGCTGCCACTGGTGTTCTTGCCGGTGAACGTGGGGCTGCCGCTCACCGACAGCATGGTGGCGCCGCGCTCCGGGCACCAGAGCTTCACCCTGCGCGACGGCCGTGCCCTCCTGGCCGGCGGCTGGTCCCCGCGTCGCGACAACGCCTACGCTGGGATCGAGTTGTACGACCCCTCCACGGGCAGCTTCGCCTCGTCGTCGTGGACGCTGGCGGGTGCGGCCGGCAACATGGCGAGGATGGAGTTTCCCGACGGCGAGGTGCTCGTGCTCGGCGGCACCGACGTGGTGGGCGGCACCTTGTCACCGGTCACCACGGTGAGTGGGATGAACGAAGAGCTCGACGCCAGCTACCCGGTGGCGAGCCTCGCGGTCGCGCGTTCCAACCCCTGCGCCTCGCGCTTCGCCTCGCGCTCGGCCATCGTCTTCGGCGGGCACCAGGGCGAGGCCACCGGCGAGATGCTGGTGTACGACGAGGGCGGGCGTTGGAAGTGGTCCAGCTTCCCGCTGCGCGACCTCGACGACACCCGCGTCTCCGGCTGCGCGGCGCTGGTCGACGGGCGCACCTTCGTGCAGGGCGTCGACGCCGCGAACACCGGGATCTGGCCCTACACCAGCGAGTCCGCCCCCTACCTGGAGCCGGCCGAGTGTTTCGAGCCCGTCACCCCTTCCGACGCGGGCGAGGCGGCGGTGTACGCCGACGGCGCCACGGTGGTCGCGCTCGACGACGGCGCGGCCTGGGTGGGCGGGGGCATCGACACGTCGACGTTGTCGCTCGCGTCGTCGGCGCGCGAGTTCAACCCCAACGCGATGCGCTACCAGGCCGCCCGCGCCCAGCCCCGGCGCCCGCGGGTGGACGGCACGCTGGTGGACTGGATGCTCGGTGACTGGAAGGTGTGGGGTTGCGGCTACCTCAACGGGGCGCGCACGTTGCCGGAGTCCACCGTCGAGCTGTTCGACATCGTGTCGGGGGAGTCCGGGCCGGTGGTGGGGCTGGACCGGGAGCGCCCCGGCTGTCACGTCACCACCCTCCCCGACGGCAGCGTCCTGGTCAGCGGCGGCTTCGACGCCGACGACGAGGCGGCGGTCAACGCGGCGATCGTGGTGCCGTGGTTTTAGGTAGGGAACGCCGGCGATGGGGGTAGGCGGGTGGCGACGGTGCCGTGGAAGGAGGCGGCCCGGGTCACGAGGCGGACTCCTGGGAGCCCGGGTGGGCGGAGGGTGCACGGGAGCCTGGGGCCCCGGAGGTCGACCGTCGGCTCTGCGAACTGGAGCCCGGTGGGGGCTGACGATAGGGACCCGGGATGCTGCTCCTTCGTCGCGCCCGAGCTGTCCCGGTTCTGCCGCTGGTGACGCTCCTCGGCGGTCTCGCCTGCACCCCCACCCCGCCTGCCGACACGGGTGACGGGGAGGCCGGGGACTCGGCTGCGGACAGCGCCGCGGACAGTGCCGCGGACAGCGCCGAGGACAGCGCCGAGGACGGCGCCGTGGAGACCGGGCAGGCCACCGACACCGCCACCGACACGGGCCCTCCGCCGGAGGATTGTGTCCCCGAGTCCGAGGCCGCCGTCACCCTCTGCGCCGACCGCTTCTGGTCCCAGGTGCTCGACGCCGCCAGCCAGGCGGAGATCGATGCCGCCCTCGTGGACATGCCGGCGTCGCTCCGCGACGAGGCGCTCACCGACCCGGTGGCCCGCGCCCAGCAGTTGCAGTGGGCCTTCGTCGCCCTCGACGTGCTCTCTGCGCCCACCGTCGCGCTGTTGATCCCCGACGGGACCTACGACTTCACCGGTCTCGACAGCCCGCACGCGGTGGTGCCCGAGGAGGATTTCTACCAGTTGCCGCTGCTCCCGAAGCTCTTCGTGCGACGGGACGGCGTCATCCTCCGCGCGGCCACCGGAGAGGCCCCGCCGGTGCTCACCGCCAGCGGTCCCGGCGCGGACGGCACGAACCACGGGCGCGTCTTCCTGCTCTTCGACAGCGGCGCCACCGACGCCAGCGTCGAGGGCCTCGTCTTCCGCGGCGACGCGGAGTCCGCCTACTTCACGGACCCGGCGCGCTCGATGCACGAGAACGATGCCTCGCTCTGGGCGGTCGGACAGTGGGGCATGGCGATGGTGGGCTTCAACGGGGGCGCCAACCACGTGAGCTTCGACCGCTGCCGTTTCGAGGCGATCAACGGCTCGGCCATCAGCGCGGTGGGGGTGCTCACCGTGACCGATTCCACCTTCGATGGGGTGGTCCCAACTCCGGAGGTGGCCAACCCCGAGGAGGCCACGGTCGCCCTGTACGACGCGATCACCGCGGCGCGGGGGGCCTCGCCGGGGATGGACTTCCACGGCGGCATCCGGCGGGCCTACGCCTACGGTCCCACGGTGGTGGAGAACAGCCAGTTCAGCAACCTGGTGCAGGGCGTCGTCATGGCAGGCGACGGCTTTTCGCTGGAGGTGTCGGGCAGCACGTTCAGCGGAATCTATGACCACGGGATCTACGTGCTCGGGGACGCTGGTGGGAGCACCATCACCGGCAACGAGTTCGACCGCATCGGCAACGGTGCGCTGAAGTTCGGGGGCCACGCCACCGAACCCGACCCCGAGGCGAGCCTCGCCGGCCTCCACGACGGGGCCCTGACCGACAACCGCTTCACCCAGATGCGCAACGGCTCGATGCAGGTGTCCGGCGTGCGCAACCAGATCGCCCGCAACGAGGTGGTGGCCTACGACGCGAGCACCGACCCCACGGGCTACTACGACCCCTTCCAGCGCCCCGACTACCACTACCCCGACGCCTTCCTCATCACCGAAGGCGGCCAGGCCGGTTGGGCCAACCACGTCTGGGGCAACGACTTCACCGACAACACGACCACCGACGGCGCCTTCGAGATCTTCGTCCAGCAGCGGCCGAACGTGGAGGACCGCAGCATCTCCGAGAACGTGGTGACGGGCTCGGGACAGACCCTCTACTTCCGCCACCTCGTGTCCTGCGCGGACTACCCGCCGCCCTGCTCGGACTACGTCCCCACCGCCTCCGCCGAAGGGGGCGCCACGCTCGTCTTCGGGGCCCCGCCGGACTGCGCCGACTGCTACCCTGGGGATTCCGGGTACATCAGCGAGCTGCCGTGAGGACGAGGGGCCGCTCCCCCCGGGGGCGCCTGTCGGCGTGCTGTTCACCCGCGCTTGCAGGTAGCGCCAGCGCGTGGACCCACACCCGCACCGCGCGCTGCGGGTTCAGGAGCGGCTCGGCTTCGACCCGCCGGTAGCCCCCGGCGTGCGGGTTGCCGCGCGCCTCGTGCGCCCCGCCAGCGCGGCCGCCAGCAGCACCCCGAGCGACGGGGCGGCGCCGTTGCCACAACCACACCCCTCGCCGCCGCCTTCTTCGGCGAGCGCCGCCACGTCGAACTCCACGTTGGCCGGCGAACCATCGACATTGAGCCAGCTGTCTCGGGCCACGGCCTCGAGCTTGTGACTCCCGGCGGACAGGGCGCCCAGCGGCGCGGACGCGTCCACCGACCAGTCGCTCCACGGGCCCTTGTCCACCCGGTACGACCAGGCGATGGCGCCGTCGCGGTCGTCGGTGCCGCCGAACTGCGCCACGGCCTCGCCGTCGACCTTGGTCACGTCGACCGCCGTGCTCGGCGCCACGTTGTCGACCCGCGGGTCGTCCTCCTCGAAGACCGACGCGTACACCCGCAGCCCGCCGGGCTCGTAGCTGATGCGGTCGACGCGGAGCACCATGCCCCAGGTGCGGTAGAGCGAGTCGAAGAGCACGAAGTCGTCGTCCTGCGCCTCCGCCCAGGTGGTCACCCAGTTCTCGAGGAAGTCGCGGAGGTGCTCCTCGGCCTCCTTGTCCTCGGAGACTAGGTGCTCCGCCTCGAACTTGCGGAAGTTCAGCGACAGGCCGCGCAGGCCCATGGTGAAGGCGGAGAGGTCGGGATCCACGCCGATGTCGAGGGTGCCCTCGATGTCGGCGGTGAGCGACAGGATCTTCACCTCCTTCCCCTTGAGTTGACCGTGCACGTCGACCGCCGCGCCCGGCAGGCTCACGTGCACGCCGCCCTCCTCGATGGTGACACTCGGGGCCTCGTCCAGCGACGCGCTGGCCGTGAGCGAGCCGACACCGGGGTCGATGAACCCGCCCATCGACTCGAGCAGCGTGGCCACGTAGTCCTCGCCGAAGCAGAAGTAACCCTCGGCCCAGAGCGTCTGGAAGGTGTCGTTGAGCAGGGCCTCGGTGACGCCCACGCCGAGCGACGAGTCGTCGCCGTCGCCGAAGTCGAGGGTCGGCGAGCGGCCGTCGTTGCGGGCGGTCGCGGTGGGGAGCTTGCAGGCGGCTTCGCCGCGCCAGCTCACCGTGCCGGCGGCGCCGACGCCCAACTTGGACCGGGAGAGCTTCACGTCGGCCGGGGCGATGGCCACCTGGTACGCCCCGTACTTGCCGCCGAAGAGGCTGTCGTTCACGTAGTCGGCGAGCACGCCGGGTACGTAGGCGCCGATGCCCTCGCCCATGTACGACAACAGCGTGTCCTCGAAGAAGGCGAGCACGAGGTCGTCGGGGAAGTTGTTGATGTCGGAGTCGAAGTCGCCGGTGATGGTGGGCGTGCCGATGGTCGAGAACACGACCTCGCCGCCCTCGATCGAGGCCGCGAGCCTGGCGTGAAGCTCGCCGTCGCTCAGCTCGACGTAGTACACCTCGGTCTCGAACTCGGCGCAGAGATCGAGGTAGTCAGCGTCGCGCGCGTAGAGGGTCATGCGCTCGCCCCGGATGGTGCCGAAGCGGATGTACAGGTCGAGGTAGTCGTCTTCCAGGGTGAACGACACCGCCTCGATCGGGATGTCCAGGTTCACGTCCCGGACGCCCACCTCGTCGTAGCAGTCGTACTCGCCCGACAGCTCGTCGTACTCGAGCTCGAAGGTCTGGCCCTCGACGAAGCCCCGGGCCACGTCGATGCCCCCCGGGTAGAGCGCTGCCTGCACGCCGCCGTCGATGGTGCCGGCCACGGCCGTGGCCAAGGGGAGGAGCATCGCGGGAGATTACCACGCGGCGGCGTGGTAGAGGACGCCCCCGCCCACGCGCGCCACGTCGAGCGCGTACACCCCGTCGCCGGGGGGTAGGACCCGCCCGCTGCTGGCCGGTGCCGCGAGCGAGAACACCGACTCGTCGATGTCGCGACGACCCGACACCCAGTAGTCCACCGAGCCGACGAGGCTCCAGTGCTCGCTCGCGCGCCACGCGGCGGCGAGCCGGACGTCCAGGCTCGCAAAGTCGGCGTTGCCCGGGTGCACGTAGTCGTCGGGGAGTGCGGCCGGCGAGTACCAGGCGCCGGGACGCAACAGCACCCGCTCACCGAGGGCGAACTCCCCCCAGAGCCCGCCCACCACGATGTCCTGCATGCCGGTCTGGCTCGATTGCGCCCCGAGCCCGTCGACGTAGTCGGCCTGGCTCATGCCGTAGGAAGAAAGTACTGACTGCAGTGCGTTGTCGTCGGAACGCACGGCGAGGCCGCTGAGCTCGCTGTCGACGTTGGACAAGCTGGACCACCCGATCCAGCCCACCTCCGCGCCGAGGGAGTGCGGGCCGGCCGGGACGCGCACCGCCAGGAGCGCTTCGGCGGGAAAGACGAAGTTCACCGCCACGTCGCCCTCGAGGTAGACCTCCAGGTCGTTGCTGGGGTGGAGCTGGACCGTGCCCTCCACGGTGGTGTCGACGGCCGAGCGGAAGGCCGCGTCGACGGTGGGCCCGCCCCGGGGCGCGAAGCGGACGCCGAGCGCCCACGCGGGTGCCCAGCCCGACAGTCCCACCAGCGACTGCGTGCCCTCGAGGAAGGGGTCGCCGACGGGCACCCCGGCCTCGTCGCCGAGCATGCCGTTGAGCATCGCGCCGGTGTCGATGGCGCGGTGGCTGTCGAGGGTGACGTTCACCACGCGCCCGGCGGCGCCGATGGTCCACGCGTCGTGGGGCGACCACGCGGCGCAGAGGTCGCCCTCGATGCCGGTGAAGGCCCCCTCGATGCTGTGGAAACGCTGCGGCCCATCCGGGTCGCTCGACCCGCCGCGCGCCCAGGGGGCGAAGACCGCGGCCCCGAGGCCGAAGCGCCCGATCGGCGCCGCGCCGGCCAGGAAGGGGACGGCGGAGGTGCCCTCGCTCACCACCTCTTCTTGCTTGTCGAGCGTGTATGCGTAGCGACTGTACATCGCGGCGATGTCGAGCCCGACCTGCGCCGAGGGGGGCCGCGCCATGGTGGGGGTCTGCGCGAGGCCGAAGACGAAGGGACTGCCGATGCCGCCGAACCCGCCCCCGAGCTCAGGTGCGCCGTAGCCGGAGAGGGTGGCGGCGGGGGCGACGCCGAGGAGGAGGAGGATCACGCGGGGAGTATGCCAGGAGGGCCGTCAGGATTCACGCCCACGTCGACGCCGACGGCTGGCTGGTGCCATGGCCTGAGCTCGCGTGGGAATCGGGACCATGAACCGGTTGGAGCGAGGCACACTCGCGGGGGCTACCCCTGCGGGTGCCTGCTCCGCCGTCGACCATGGCCCTGAGTCGCACGCGCTCCCGGCGGGAGGGGCAGCCCCGCCCGCCGCGCTTGACCAGCCGCAGCGAGCCCCGCGCCTCGCGCTCCGCCGCGGCCCATACCGGGACCAGACCTCGGGTCTCGCCCGGGTCTTGGCCGAGAACGCGCCCCTCGCGTCGCCGGGGGTGCGCCGCCGGGCGCGAGGTTGGGCAGCCGCACGGGCGCCGGCCAGTGTTCCCGCGACCGCGCGCCCACCGCTGCGGAGCGCAGCCGGCGGCAACGGCCGAGCGCGCCCTCGTGCCCGGGGGGCATCGTTGTTCGCCCTCCAAAAGGGCGAACCCGCTCGCCGCCTGCTTCTACCGCGCACTAGGGCTCGCAGTGTCACTCCGGGCTGAACCGTTACGGCGATTCTTACGCAGACATCGCGATCGGCGCGCCTCAGAACGACGCCGGCGGCCCCGGGGCAGGCGGCGTGTACCTCGTGGACGGCGCAACCCTCGGCTCGGGTGTCTTGTCCTCCGCCCCCGACTTCCTCGGGATTGCGGGCGAGGCGGTGGGGTACACCTTGGCCGAGGCGGGCGACGTGGACGGGAGCGGCGACGTCGGCCTGCTCGCTGGCGCACCCTACGACGGCGGTGCAGGCGTCGCCTAGGTGATCATCGATCCCGCGTTCGCCGTCCTCGGCCCGATCGCGGACGCCAGCACGACGCTCCACGGCGCGGCGCTGCACGACCGCACCGGCTCCGCCTTGGCGGGACTGGGTGCCTGGAACGCGGACGCGTACGACGACTTCGCGGTCGGGGCGCCCGGTCACGAGGGGGCCGCCGGCCTGAACACCGGCTGGGTGTACGTGCTCCAGGGCGGGGGGGCTTCGTGGCGGGCGCCGCCTTCGCCCTGGAGTCGGTGGCCGGCATCATCGAGGCCGTCCAGGCCCACGACTGCGCGGGGAACAGCCTGGCGGGAGCCGGTGACGTGCTGGGCACCCCACAGGACGAGGTGGTGGTGGGTCTCCCGTGCGGCGGACCCTCCGGCTACGCCTGCTCGGTGAAGGCGCAGACGTTGGCCGTCGCTGTGCCGCAGTTGCTCTCGGGCCCCCCGGTCAAGGGCAGTAGTGCGGTCGGCATGGTCGGGTGGGCGGTCGCCGGTGGCGGCGACCTCGGGGACACCGCTGACCTGGACTTCGTCGTGAGCGGGTGGGCCACTGCCCAATCCGCGAACGCCGCTGGGGCGTGGTTGTTCTGATCACCATCCCGGAGGGACGGGCGCGGCGTGGCGCCCCGCTTGCCGCTGGCGATCAGTGGTTCCCGCCGTAGTAGAACCAGATCGCACCGGCGGTGGTCCCCCCAGACGTGTCCTTGCCGTCGCCGATGATGAGGGTGTCGAAGCCGCTGCCCTCCAGGTCTGCGCCGGAGAGTGCGAGGTTGTTGGTCACAAAGCCGCTGAAGGTCGCGTCGGCGAGGTCGAGGTCGTACGTCCCTGCGGTGAAGGGGCCGTAGTACAACCACGCCTGGTTGGGCGAGGTGGCGCCGCCCACGAGCACGTCGGAGATCGCGTCGCCGTCGATGTCGGCCGTGCCCACCGACGTTCCGGCGTAGTCCGAGGCCGTTCCGCCGGTGAGACACGCGCCGGCGATCGATGTCATCGCGGTCGGGGGACCGGAGATCAGCCAGGCGGCGCCGGCGTTGGTGTAGGTCAGGTCAGCGTACCGAGCCCCGACGAGGATGTCGCCGTAGCCGTCGCCGTCGGCGTCGGGGAGCAACACGACGTCAGACCCGAAGTCGCTGCTGGTGCTGTCTGTCAGCGTGGCCTCGCTGACGTCGCCAAACGACGAGCCGGCGTCGATCTCGGCGCCGTTGAGGACCTGGATCGACGTGGAGCCGTCGCCGACGACGAAGTCTGGGATGCCGTCGCCGCCGAGGTCGGCGCCCGTCGCGAGGACTCCGCCGATGGTCGACCCCCCCGAGCTCCAGGTGTTGTTCACGCCGACCGTGGGGCCCGCGTCCAGGTACAGGTACGAGCCGCTGACGATGACCAGCTCGGCGTCGTCGTCGGCATCGAGGTCGGCCAGCGCCGCGTTCTGGATGCCCGTCGAAATCGCGTCGGAGTCCTCGGCCATCCCTGGGGTGTCAATGGGTCCGTAGTACAGGTAGTTGGCGCCGGCCCAGCCGACCGAGAGCACGTCGCCGTAGCCATCACCGTCGTAGTCGCCGCCTGCGTGGACGAGGAATCGGTCTGCTGTCGCGACCGACGGTAACGAGCCGAGCGCCATCTCGCCGCTGGTGGGTCCGGGCACCACGTACAGCCCGGAGTCGTTCGCCGCGACGACCAAGTCGGGTGCTCCGTCGCCGGTAATGTCTGGCGAGACGCTGAACGACTGGCCGAGCATGTCCGGGGTGGCTCCCACCATCCACGCGTCGGCGTCTCCGCTGTTGAGCGCCCCGACGGGTCCGCAGTCATCGTCGACGTCGCCGTCGCAGTCGTCGTCGACGCCGTTGTCGCAGGTCTCTGGCGCCACCGGGGAGATCGCCGCATCGTCGTCGTCGCAATCGTCTCCGCTCGCCACGAGGTCGGCCGGCGCGGTGCACGACGCGACCCCTTCGCCCGCCCCGTACCCGTCGCTGTCGCTGTCGGTGTACCAGAGCGGCGCGTCTACGGCGCTGTCCTCGTCGACGACCGAGTCGCAGTTCTCGTCGCCCCCGCCGCAGTACTCGTCGGCCCCGGGGTACGTCGTCGCGAGCGTGTCGTCGCAATCGGTTGTGTCGGAAACGTATCCAGTCGGTAGGTCACACGCCTCGATCGTGCTGTCGGCGTCGCCGTATCCGTCGCCATCGGTGTCGGCGTAGAAGGTCAGGAGGTCAAGCGCCCCGACGTCGATGGAGTCATCGCAGTCGTTGTCGATCCCGTCGCAGACTTCGTCGGCTTCGGGGTGCACTTCGACGTCTTCGTCGTCGCAATCGCCGGGGGTGTCTACGTAGCCGTCGGGAGCGTCGCACTGTACGAGTGAATCGTCGTCGCGACCCCAGCCATCGGTGTCGGCGTCCAGGTACCAGGTGGCGGCGTCGACGGCATCGACGTCGTCGTCGTCGTCGCAGTCGTCGTCGACGTCGTTGCACCGCTCGTCCTGGCCGGGAAAGCGCTCGTCGTCTTCGTCGTCGCAATCGCCCCCCGTGAGGCTCCAGGATCCGTCCGGTTCAGCGCAGGCCACCGTCGTCGAGGCGTCGGTGCCCGCGCCGTCGTCGTCGGCGTCCAGAAAGTACGTGAGGCCGTCCACGGGTTCTTCGTCGATCGCGTCGTCGCAGTCGTCGTCGACGTCGTTGCACGTCTCGGCGACGCCGGGGTGGACGTCCCCGTCAGTGTCGTCGCAATCGGTGTCGAGCGCACTGTGCCCGGTCGGGAGCGTGCATGCAGCGGTGACGTCGCCCGGGTCACCGTATCCGTCGCTATCGCCATCGCGGAACCAATCCTGCAGTTCGCAGCCGGTATCCCCCGTTTCGGTGCCGTCGTCGGTGCCGCTGTCCGTCTCGGCGCCGCCGGTGATCTGCTCGATCAGGTCGGCGTGCTCGGCTTCCGGGATCCAGACGCAGGCCAGGACGGCAACCAGCGAGCCCAACATTCAGACCTCTCGCTGTGGAGCATAGCCAGCGCGAACGCGGGCGTCCCCGGTCGCCGGCTCGGGCCGGGTCCCGCGGGGGGTTCCTGAACCCGCTGGTGCGGTGGTGAGGGCGGGTGGGCCGGGGCAGCGTCGGGTAACGCCGCGGCCGACGCGTGGACCTGGGGAAAGGCGCCGATGGTGGCAAGCGCGGGCGGGACGTTCCCGGGAAATCCCCTCTTGAAACGCTCCGCCGTCCCGCCTCGCGACCCCTGGGGATGGGGATAGGAACCGTGAACGCGTTGGAGCGAGGCACACTCGTGGGGGCTACTCCTGCGGGCGCCTGCTCCGCAGGCCTTCCCCGGCCTGACTCGGGCGCGCCCGCCGGCCGGGACGCGCCGGGTCCTCGCCCCCGGGCGCAGCTCGGCCCGCCGGCCCCGCCTACGCGCCCGCGCAGCCCCGCCGGTCGTCGCCCCCGGCTGGCTCGGTGGGCGGGCCCCTGGCGCGGAGCAGGCCGGTGAGGCCGAGGGTGGGGGCGCCGCCGCCGTCGACCACGGCCCTGAGTCGCAGGCGCTCCCCGCGGGAGGGGCGGGCCCAGCCATCCACGGCGAACACGCGGTCCAGGAACTCGGCCCGGCAGGAGGGGCCGCCCGCGGCGGTCGGGGCGCTGCGGCCCCGCCCGCCCCGCGTGACCAGCCGCCGCGAGGCCCGCGCCACGCCGGCCGCCGCGGTGGAGCTGGGGGCCCCCCGGCCCCCCCCCGCCCCCCCCCCGGCGGT
>CAYHRZ010000015.1:20670-25253 GCA_964359125.1 uncultured Klebsiella sp.
AGGACGCCGTGGTACAGCACCTGGTTGGCCCTCGCGGGAGGCACGATCGCGGCGAGCTTCTCCGCCAGCTCCAGCGGCCACGGCTCGATCGCCGCCGTGCCGTCACTCCACGCGCGCTCCATGCCCATGCGCACGCGGCCGCCGGGGCGCCGCTCGACCCGCTGCACCGCCAGCGGGGGGCGCAGCACGTACCGGCACAGCCGCTCCAGTCCCTCCCGGTCGTGGGCGGGGAGCGCCACGTTGGCGTGGACGTCGTAGCCCTCGAAGCTCGCGCAGCGCGGGCCCAGCGCGAACTCCTTCCCCCCGAGCGTCACCACCCGCCGCACCGGCCGCCCAGCTCGCTCCCCCAGCGCCACCGCCCCGCCGAGCGAAGCCAGCTGCAACACCCCCTGCGCGTCCTGCCCCGGCTCCGCGTCCTCCACCTCCCCGGCGAACCCCTGGCGCGCGAGCCACCGCTGGCACGCCAGCGCGATCTCCACGACCAGCCCCTCGATGTCCTCGGTGGTCGGCGCCGCCCGGGAGAAGCGCGGCGCCCCGTCGGCACCGCGGTCGAACACGCCGTCGAGGTGGACCACGTGGAAGTGAAGGTTCAAGTTCAGGGCGGATCCAAGTCTCTGGATCGCGGTGACGGTCCCGCTCTTGCCCCCGCGCCGCCCGGTGGCGCCCGGGTACCACCGCTCCACCGCCCGCAACGCCGCACGGCACCACCCCGCGCGCGCGGTGGGGCCGCCGGGCCAGGAGCCACCGCCGCCTCCACGGCACCGTGAACACCCACTGCCGGGTGGCCACGCGCGGGATCACCTTGTCTACGAGCTTCGCCGCGCCTTCCGCCATCCGGCGGCCGCCGCACGAGGGACAGAACCCCCGCTTCTTGCAGGAGAACAGGACCAGCCTGTGGTGGCTGCACGCCCCGCACTCCAGCCAGGCAAAGCCCAGCGAGGCGTCTCCGCAGCCGGGGTAGGCCTCGAACTCGCGCGCCACGTGGCGAGGGAGCGCCCGGTTGTGCCGCACCAGCTCCCGCACCAGCTGCGGGAATCCCTCGCGCACGATCTCGCGCAACTGCCGGTCGCCGGTACCCCGCAGCTCCACCGTGACCGGCATGGCGGGCGCCCCCGGCAAGCCGCGTGCCGAGCAGAGGTCGGTGTTTGCCTGTTCGAGAACGAGGCGGGGACGGCGGCCGTCCGCCACCCCCCGTCGACGTCCGCCGGGCGAGAACCGTCAACGGGGCTCCTCGCCGTTGCGACCCCAGCTCGGCAGCCCGCGCCGCCCGCCAACGCGCCACGCTTCTCGTGGATCCCGTCGACACCGTCCCTCGCGCCTCTCGGGGAGTGTCCACCAGGCCGAACCCCAATCAGCCCGCCCCTGCCCCCATCCCCTCCAACAGCGTGGCCACCTCCTCCGCCACACTGGGCCCGCCGAGCGTCCGCGCCGCCTCGCCCATCCGGGCCAGGGCTTCGTGATCGGCGAGTAGCGTCGCCACGTCGGTCGCAACCGCACCCACGTTGATCTCCCGCTCCACCATAACCCGGGCCGCGCCGGCGGTTTCCAGCCCCCGGGCATTGGCCTCCTGGTGGTGGTCCGTGACGTTGGGGGAGGGGACGAGCAGGCTCGGCTTGCCGACGGCGCAGATCTCCACGAGGGTGCTGCTGCCGGCCTGGGCGAGCACCAGTGAGGCTGCGGGCGATCTGCGCCGAGCACGGCTCCGCGTGGGTGTGGCCTATGGGGTCGACTGCAAGCGTGGCGGCCCCCTAGTTCACGCTCCCGGGTCCTCGCGGTCGGGGTGCGCCGCTTTCGGTGCGCGTCCTCATGTCCTTGCCCGCCTCCACGCCGGCACGTGCTGGGCCTGGTCGAGAAGTTGGCGGCGGTCAGGCCGCCCCCCCCGGGCGAGCCACTCGGCGCACGCGGGCGTCTGGGTAGGGTCCGCCGCAGGGCGAGGCGAGATCGTGCCCAAGGTGCCGACGTCGAACCGGGCCGCAGGGGCGGAACGTCTCACGTCCGAGATGGCGAAGCCGAGAGCAGAAGACTTCGCTGGACCCGCGTCGCGATGAGGCACCGTGGGGGGCCGACACGCTCCGGCACCCGCTCCACGTCGAGGGTGGGATTTGGTCGAGCGCGACCCCGGCGCGCTGTGTGCACCGAACGAGGATGAAGGCGGTGGTCGTGGGACCGCCGGCGAGCACTGCCATCGTGAGGGGCGTGCTCCACGCACGCGGGCCGCCCCTACAACCGATAGGGGAGCGTGATCTCGAAGACGTAGCAGGCTCGAGCGCACACGCCGGAAGGGAGGCCGGAGCGACGCCTGCCGCCTACAATTCCATTCGCGGGGCCCGCGAACGGCCCGAATCACCGCGGCGTGGATCGCGACGATTGGAACGACGGCCATCCCGCGGCCGGTGACAGGGCTGTACGCTCCCCAGGTGTCCTGGCCGCCGCCGCGTTCGAGGTTCCTAATCCCAGCCGAAATCGAGGATGTAGAAGGGCGCTTTCCCCTCAATCGCGCCATGGGACGCGGCAAAGTATTGCGATGCGTCGTGGTCGCGCGCGCGCTCGTGAGAGCTCTCCAGGCCTTCCTCGTCATGGGCCCGCTGCGCTGCGTGGCGGAGTATTGCGTAACGGGGATCACGCCTCCCCTGACGCCTTTCCACAATCGAAAACTAACTTTTCCAGACTACGCCGAACAGCGGGAACGCGCCCGCAGCGACCCGACCAAGAGGAGCACGGTCGGGCCCGCGCGGCCCCGCCCGGTTTCGGCGCCGGGTTAATCGGTGCGTCGGAGCCGTCGTGAATCCCAATCTCATCGCCCAGATTCGTGGCGAAAATCTCGATCTGTATGCGCGCACCGGTCAGCGCCTGTCGGAGGATGTACGCTCCGAGGCCGAAATTGCGCGAAATTACCGCGGCCGTTTGTTGTACGAGATGCTCCAAAACGCCGACGATGCGATGCGCGAGGCTCCGACTAAACGCCTTTTGATGGCGTTGCGCCCGGATGGCTTGTGGGTGGCGAATTCAGGGCGGCCGCTCAACGAAGGCGACGTGCGCGGGCTGTGCGGAATCAGCGCCACGACCAAAGTGGCGGATGGACCTCGCCGCGCCTCGATCGGGCAGAAAGGGATGGGATTCAAGGCCGTCTTGGAAGTCACCGCCGGTCCAGTGATCTATTCCGAGTCCGTTCGATTTCGGTTCGATCGCGCACTTGGGCTGGCTGAACTGCAGAGGGTCGTCCCCGGCGCTAGGTACGCACCTCTGGCGAGGCTCCCGTTTTTGGAGCATTCAGCACCTCAATTTTGGCAGGAGCTACGTTCGCGGGGTTTCACCACCGCATTTTATCTGCCGTTCCCGACGGCTCGAGCCGAGGGGCATCGAGCCTACCTTTCCGTCGGGCTCGCCGACCTCGCCGACAGCGTACTCTTCCTCAAAAATATCTGCGAATTCGAAATCGATATCCTCGGTCAGTCGAAATGTTGGAGTATCGCGCGCAACGCCCACACTCAGGCCGCCGAACAGCGGGTCGAGCGCTTGGAAAATTCCGGCGTTTACCGCGTGGAACTGTTCTGCGATGGCACATCCCACAGCACCTATCGGCTCGCGTACGATCCAGATATCGAGATTGGTGAACACCGCGAGGGACTGCCCGAAGGCATGGACTGGGACGGCATTACGCACGCCGAAGTGACGGTGGCCGCCAAGGAGCAGGATGGGGTCCCAGTCGCGCTCGACCGTGCTTTGCTGCACGTTTTTCTGCCCAGTGCGGTGGCGTGTCCCTATCCCATTCGGATCAACGCGGCTTTCTGCACGGATGTATCGCGCCAACAAATCACCTTTTCCGATCACCCCGGAGACTACAACGGCCACCTGCTACGCCACGCCGCGCGGTTGTTCGTCCGCACCCTCATCCGCCACTACCTGGACGAGCACGCGCTCGCTGCAGTGCATTTGCTCATGCGCGACCTGACCATTCAACATCCGAGCAGCGCAAAGTTGCATAGATCCGTGGCGGAACAACTCGCAACGTTGGCGTTCGTTCCGACCTCGGAGGTGGCGCATGCGGCGCTCCAATCACTGGTCGTTCCCCCGGTGCTCGGCAGGGCGACGACTCCCTTTCGCGAGGTGCTCACCCCGGGCGCCCGATGGGCCGAACGGCAATTTCCGGTAGCGGAGTGGTGCACCGCGTCGATCTGCACCGCGCTGGTCGATCACGGGGCGCGGGAACTCACCGCCCCGGAGGCGGCACAAGTCCTGTCGGATCCCGCCGTGGCACCCGGGGTTTGGAGCTACGATGCAAACCGACGGGTGTGGACCGACCCGGTCCTTACGGTGCTGGAAGCCCTGTATGAGGGGCTGCCTCCCGATCAGCGCGATCTGCTGATCGCGAGAGTTCAACGCCTACCCTTGCTGCCTGTCGACCGAGGCGCGGGCACCCCGGTGCGCGTCGCGCTCCAGTCCGAGGAGGGGCCGGGGACCTGTTTCTTCCCTCCGACGGCCCACGACTCGCGGTTTGTGCTACCGAGCGTGGTTTTTTTCTCGCGCGCCCTGTACTGGGGTGGGTTGACCCGCTATCAACGCACGGATGCGCTTGGAACGCG